>JBCCBF010000288.1:0-3784 GCA_039814445.1 Pseudomonadota bacterium | reverse complement strand
TGCCGATAGATCCACATCGTGCTGTGCGGGGTTTTGAAAACCACGAAGGACGCTGAGCGGCCGTAACGCCAGGCTCGCAAGCGCTAAAAGCCCGGTGTTTAAAGCCAATAGACCATCCAGATTGTGATCGCCTGAAGAAATACCAAGCGGAATGCCATAGAGGAGCGAAACGCTGATTAGCACCAACCCCATGGTCGTAAGGGGTCGCCAAAGATGTTTTGAGATGGTCATGACGCCTGTGTCGCCTGGCAAAGAGGGGGCGGAATTTTCAGGCTATCAGCAAGATATTTACGATTGCTTACTCACCCGTTGCGTTGTGCTGGGTTGCCCTGCGTTACGTTGATTGGGGTTCGGTGGGGTGGGCGTGCCAGGCAAGGCGGCGAAGAATGCGTTTGATTGGTCGAACCTTTTCGCCTCACGCCTCGTTGATGCTGTGTGATGGCGATTGCCTTGGTTTCGACATGATGCCGTACTACCTAAGGCAGATAGACGAAGATTTTTGAACAGTGAAAACAATGACAACCCTCTCTTTTAAAGCCAACCGTTTGTCGGTGGTGTTTCTGGCGGTGGCCGCTTTGACCCTCAGCGCGTGCCAGCTTAACAATGCAGGCCAAAAACAGGTGTTTGGTTCACTGGGTGGTGCTGCCCTCGGTGGTCTTGCCGGGGCGCAGGTGGGTAGCGGCACCGGACAACTGGCCGCGGTCGCTGTCGGCGCTTTATTGGGTGGTTTTCTGGGCAGTGAAGTGGGCGCGTCCCTCGACCGTGCGGATAAGCTTGCGATGCAGCAAACCCGTAGCCGGACCTTAGAAACCGCACGGACCGGGCAAACCGTGCCCTGGCAAAACCCCGATAGCGGTAATTCAGGCGCGGTGACGGTTGAGCGAACCTATGATCGCGGAACCGGGCAGTTTTGCCGCGAATACCGACAGACCGTTGAGATTGATGGTCAAACCGAAATTTTGCGTGGCACCGCGTGTCGCCAATCGGACGGAACCTGGGCCGATATTTAAAGATGCCACGTATATCAGCGTGCGAGACGAACAGATCGACAAGCGGGGGCCTCACGCCCCCGTTTTTTTATGGCTGGATCGACGACAGCGTTCCGAGCAATAGATGACCTCATCCCACACATCCGCCCATTTTTTGCGCCAGGTGAAGGGGAGGCCACAAGCCGGACAGGTTTTGGTGGGTAAATCACCTTTGCGCCGCATGCCGCCGGTTTTATTCTTGCCCTTTGCCATCGTTACGGTTTCCTGTCTTACAGTAAGCTTGCTTGATCACTGGTGGTCTTTGCCCTGGTTTTAGCAGTTTTGCGGCCGGTGACCCCATCGGCATTCCCACGGTTTTTGATGCCTGATTTGCGGCTACCATGGCGTTGTTGAATGTCATCGGCTTGATCCCGATATTCACAGCCACGCCGAACCGCCCAAATCCGTTCCCGTGCCGCGCGGGCGGCGGCCTCATGATCCACCAAACGCTCAGGGTATGTCTCGTCCAGCCGTATACCGGCCTGATGTAGGGTCATGGGGTCTGCGCGCCAGGGTTCATGAAGGTCACGGTCGTCTAAACCGGCTAATTCGGGCACCCAGCGTCGGATGAAGGCGCCGTCTGGGTCCTGGTCATGGCCCTGTTTGACCGGGTTGTAAATACGCGGGGTGTTGATGCCGGTGGTGCTTGATTGCATTTGGCTTTGGGCATAATGAATGCCGGCTTCGAAATCGGTGAACCGCCGGGCCAGGAATTGGGCTGGTCGTGGCCAGTGGAGCCAGAGGTGATAACTGGAAAACGCCAT
Source organism: Pseudomonadota bacterium (assembly GCA_039814445.1). Classification (GTDB taxonomy): domain Bacteria; phylum Pseudomonadota; class Alphaproteobacteria; order TMED2; family TMED2; genus TMED2. The sequence continues at coordinate 1,992 of JBCCBF010000288.1, read as the reverse complement.
CAACATGGCTCGCATGCGGAAATTGATCCAGCCATGGGCATCGAGTGCTCGCAGGCAGGCATCCACGAACGGAAAGCCGGTTTCAGCCCGGCAGTAAGCATCAAAATACCGCTCGTTGAACTCATCCTCACGCACGCCATCATAGGCAGGGTGCAGGTTTTTATATTCGAGGGCTGGTGCGCTTTCTAACTTTTGTATGAAGTGGCAGTGCCAATGGAGACGGCCGATAAAACTGTTCATAGCACCCGACCATTTCCCCCGCTCGCCGGGGGGCAGCGCGCGGATTTCAGCCTGGCGCTCCCAAGCGGCTTGGGCTGCTTCGCGTATCGACACCGTGCCATAGGCCAAATGGGGTGACAGGCGCGAGCAGGCATCGAAGGCGGTCACCGGGCTGGACATGGCCTTTTGGTATGGCTCGCCACGCTCATGGAGGAAGCTATACAATATATCCAAGCCTGGCTCGCGCCCGCCCATTTGCCGATGAGGGCAGGGATCCGGGTGATTGCTCAGGCTGGCCCAATGGGGAATGGTGCCCGGGTCTAAATCTGTGAACGGGGCTAAGGCTGCTGGCGGTTGCCACACTGGTTGCCCCATTAAGCGGTCCCAGCGTTTCGCCCAACCATTGCGCGGAACCCGCCCGCGATCGATGCCATGCTGCCGGGGTTGGTGCCAGATAATGCCGTGCTCTGCACACCAATCACCTACCGCGATATCCCGATTGAAGGTCCAGCGATTGCCGGTTTCTTGGTGGGACCAAAGAGCCGTTATCTCGTAGTGCTTGGTTAGCTCATTCAGGGTGTCGATCATCTCGCCGATGCGGATGATTAACGGTTGCCCCAACCCGGCTAGCTGGTCTTGCAGGTCGGTGAGGCACTCGGTGATGAAGGCGTATTGTCGGCCACTGCTGTCGGGTTGTTGCCACAGGTCGGGCTCCACCACATACAGGGGTAAAACCGGTCCTTTGACCGCGCTTTGGGCGGCTGCCTGGGTCAACGGCTCATGGTCATCCACGCGCAGGTCACGCTTAAACCAGACGATCTGTACAGGAGGGCGAGGCATGAGAACGGCTCATGAAAACAGTATCAATAATACTGATAAGATAGCGCGATCGCAGGCGTTAGACAGGGGGCTGGGGCGTTAAACCACGCTTTGTGCTGCCCGCTTCTTGGCGGCGAGTGCGAAGGGATCATCGCCGAGCCAAATGGTCTCCACGCTCAAGGCCGTGTCATTCGCGGTGATGATTTGCAACCCAGGGATGACGAATTCTGGTTGATGCTTGTCAAACCCACTGCCGGGTGTGGGGAATTGAGCGGCTGTTGATGGTCCCACATGGTAGGGTACGCCGCGCCACTCCCAGTTGATGACCCGGTGGTAATGGCCGCTGAAAATACCCTTTAATCCGGTGCAGGGGATTAGGGCCTCAGCCAATAATTCACTGTTGTGAAACTCCATGTCATGGGCCGGGTCGGCGTTGCATGAAAAGGGTGGCTGGTGGGCAAAGACAAGTGTTGGTTGATCAGGGTTTTCGGCTATTTTCTCACCAACCCATTCGGCGCTGAAATCACTGATCATGCCCTCGGTCAACCCAGGCTCCACCGTGTCGAGCATGATCAAGCGCCACCCGTCCACCTCAGCGATATAGGTGAGGTCAGGCCCGGGGTCCCCTTGGCGGTAGGCGCCCAAATACTCGGCGAACATGTTGTGCCGGTCGTGATTGCCCAAAATGGCAAAAAGCGGGGCTTTTATTTGATCGAGGGCTGGCTTGGCCGCCTGATACATCGCGTCCGCCCGGGCATCATCATAGCGCTCCGCGGCATAGGCTAAATCACCACCAAACACGACGGCATCAAGCTCTTGTTTGTTGAGATACTCGATGGTTTGTAAGAGGTTTTGGTAGCTATCAACGCCTTCCCAAATTGGTGCGCCATCAGCGTCAATGTGAGAATCTGTAATAAAACCTAGCCGCATGGCGGTTCCAACCCCATCTAATAT
>JBCCBF010000306.1:0-3458 GCA_039814445.1 Pseudomonadota bacterium | reverse complement strand
GGCGTTGATTTCACCGCCATCGAAGATATCCAATTGGTTAAACGCAAAATTGATGCTGCCCAACAGCATCGGGGACAGGTGGAAACGGGCCATAACGTCAAGCTGGGGGCGGGTGGCATTCGACAAATTGAGTTCTTTGCCCAGGCCCATCAATTGCTGTTCAGCAGCCAATTTCCCGGGTTAAAAATCAAGCAAACACGGACTGTTTTAAGCGAGTTGGTCGCCCACCGAAAACTTGATCCAGCCGATCAGCGGGCCTTGGATGAGGCGTATATCTGGTTGCGTGTGATCGAGCATCGGTTACAGATGCGCGATGACCAGCAAACCCATACCATGCCCACGGACGAGGCTGGTATGACCGCCTTGGCGGTCAGTGTGAACATGGATGTCAGCACCCTGATGGCGACCCATGAAGGCCATCGGGCCACCGTTCGTCGGTTGTATGATCAGCTATTTGATCGCCCAAGCGGCAGCAACGCCACGACCATAACGGGCACACCAGATCAGGCGACCAGTCTGGCACAGCAATTAACCATTTTCGGTTTTGCAGATCCGGCCAAGGCCGCTGGGCTCATTGAAAATTGGCAGGCTGGTCAATACCCCGCCACGGCCAGTAACCGTGGCCGTGATTTGCTGGCGCACATTCTTCCCGATCTGCTGCACGCCTTCGGCACCATGGCGGATCCCGATGCCGTATTGCTGCGCTTTGATGGTTTTTTGGCGAGTTTGAATGCCGGGGTGCCGGTCTTCGCCCTGATCAAGAACAGCGAGCGCTTGCCCCAGCTGTTCGCACAAATTCTGGGGTCGGCCCCTGCATTGGCCGATTTGGTCACCCGCCGACCGCGCCTGTTAGAGGCGGTGTTGGACTTAGCCCAAACCGACCGCTTACCCAGCTGGCACCATTTGGAAAACGAGCTTCAGGAACAGCTGGGCGTCGCCCGAGATTACGAAGAATGCCTGGATATCTGTCGGCGCTGGACCGCACGGCACCGGTTTAAAGCCGCCTTACATTTGCTAAATGGCCAGATTGGCAGTGATCATATTGGCCAATATTTGGCCCGGTTGGCGGAAATCTGCTTGGTGGCGCTGCAACCCATTGTGGAGGATGATTTCGCCCGCCAGCATGGGCGCTTTCCCGGCGGTGGCATGGCGATCATTGCCATGGGCAATTTAGCCAGCGGGCATATCACCCTGACTAGCGATCTGGATCTGGTGTTGGTCTACCGAGTCGACGCCTTGAACAAGCAATCCGATGGCAAACGCCCCTTATCGCCCAATGAATATTGGATCAAGCTCGCAGCTCGTCTGGTTGCGGCCATCACCAGCCCCACGGCCGAGGGAAGGCTTTATGATGTGGATTTACGGCTGCGCCCCCAGGGGGATTCCGGCCCCTTGGCGGTCAGTTTAGAAAGCTTTGGCCAGTATCAACACAGTGATGCTTGGACCTGGGAACACATGGCCCTGACCAGAGCCCGCACGATCACCGGCGACATCGATATCAAAGCCCGGATCGAGGCGTTGGTGTTCAAAACCCTCACCGCACCACGCGACAGCACAACCCTGCTCCATGATGTCGCTGATATGCGTCGCCGTATGGCCGCCCAGCATAAAGCCACCACGATCTGGCAGTTAAAACACGTGCCAGGCGGGCTGGTTGATATTCAATTCATGGCGCAATATTTAATGCTGCGCCATGCCCATGACGTCCCGCATATCATCTCAGCGAGCAGCGGTGCTGCGTTAGAGCGCTGTGCCCAGGCGGGTTTGTTGGACCGATCGGTGGCCAATGATCTGATTGACGCCCATCGTCTGTACCGGCGGGTGCGTAGCTACCTGCGGCTCATCGCGGTGGATGGCGTGCCGTTTGATCCTGACGCCATCAGCGCCAGCATTCGGCAACAGCTGGCCCAGGTTATTCTGGGTGACGTCAGTCTGGGTCAAGAAACAGCAAATCAGCCAATTGACTTTGACCAAGCCACCGCACATTTGAACGGGGTCATTGCCCAAACCCATGGGCATTATATCAATCTGATCCAGGACCCTGCAGCGAGCCTTTAAACCGGCCCAGCGCAAGCCTGTATTCTCAAAGGAATATCCCCATGAACTTTGCTGTTGGTAAACCAGCCCCAGATTTCACCATGCCCACCGATGGCGACGGCGAGGTCAAACTCACCGACCTCAAAGGCAAAAAAGTCGTGCTGTATTTCTATCCCAAGGACGACACCTCGGGCTGCACAAAAGAAGCCATCGCGTTTCGTGATCATTTGGCCGAGTTCGAGGGCGCCGGTGCTGTGATTGTGGGGGTGTCCAAAGACCCCATCAAAAGCCATGACAAGTTCAAAACCAAACACGAGCTTAACTTCACCCTCGGTTCCGATGAGGAGACGGGCGTGGCTGAGGCCTATGAGGTTTGGAAAGAAAAGAACATGTATGGCCGGAAATACATGGGCATCGAACGCTCCACCTTTTTGATTGATGGCGACGGTGTCTTGCGCCAAGAGTGGCGGAAGGTCAAAGTACCTGGGCATGTGGAAGAAGTACTAAAGGCGGTGCAGGCGCTTTAAACGGCCGCGCCGAATAGATTTGTGTCAGACAACCCCGAGCGGACCCGCGGTGAACCCGGGCTCATAGCACAGTCATGGGCAGAGGCTTGTTATGCCTGGCGCGTTTTGGCCGAAGACCCAGGACGGGTCACCCGGTATGCGGCCCCCTGGTTTGGCATTCTGTTCTTAATGGCCCTGCCCTTGCCCTTTTTGGGTGTGCTTGACGGTATGCAACGGCCGACCACCAGCGGTCTGGATTTCTCATTTCCAGCGGCCTTGCTGGCCCTTAGCTTACACATAGCCCTTTGGACGCGCAGTGCCACCCAACAGGACTACCCCGCTGGTATTCCCTTCACCTTTGGGATGCGCGAGGTGGCCATCTTGGTCGGCTATGCGGCCCTGCTCGGCATCCCGGTCTGGTTGTGGACCCAAGCTATCGGGTTAATCAGCTCCCTGGATACCCGCTTCATCGCTGTGCACCGGCTGGCTGGTTGGTTTGGCGCCCAAGAACTCATGGATTATGGGTTCAGCGAAGCCTTGCAAATGGCGGCTGCGATCATGACGGCCCTGGCTATTTTTGCCACCACCATCAGCGTCAAATTGGGGCTTTTGCTGGTGGATCTAAGCCTCGATCGAAACATCGCCTTTGAGCGGGCCTGGAAAACTTTGAATTGGGCCAATACGGGGCGCCTAGCTTGTGCGCTTGTCTTCGCTGGCCTGCCCTTTGCCGCCATCGCCGCTGGGGCCAATCACATGCCGGTTTATCTGGGGGATGACGCCATCTTTATTGGTTTTTTTGAAATCATGGCAACCCTTGCCCTGTTCCCCCTCTCGGCCGCCACAGCCATCGTATTAGGCCGGATGGCAAGGCATCTGAGGTATGACAGCGCCACGCTTACTTAAGGCGCTTGTCTC
>JBCCBF010000017.1:0-18360 GCA_039814445.1 Pseudomonadota bacterium | reverse complement strand
GGCGCAGAACTTGTTGAAGTCGTCGGGGGACATGGCGGGAGTAATCCAAAACGAAGGGGGTATCGCCGTTATAGTGATACCCCCACATTTACCGCTTTATCAAAGCTTACGCGCTAGTGACACCGTAAAGATGCCCCAGGGATCGGTGCGTTGGGTGAGTTTTTCAAACCCGGCGTCACGGACTAGCTGGTCCATCTCGGCTTGGGTGCGGCGGCGCATGGTCCAGGCTTGGCCACCCCGGTGGCTGGTTAACGTGCGGGCGATCATCTCAAGCTGCGGGTGCCAGGGCTGGCCAGTATATACCAAGTAGCCATCTGGTGCTGTGGCCGCTGCCACCCCGCCCAAGGATCGGGCGACGGCATCATTCTCAGGAAACAACTCATACAGCCCTGAAACCACCGACAAAGTGGCTCGGTTGTCGGGGCCGTATAGGGCCGCCAGATCATTGGCGTCAAAGGCATCGCCCTGGTCGAACCGAGCGATTTGGCCCAGGCCGCGCTCGGCGATCAGTGTCCGGCCATCCGCGACGTTCTGATGGTCGAAGTCGCGCAGTTGCACGCGCTCGGGCTGGTGCTCGAACTGACCGACGGCGTCCAGGATATAGCGGCCATGGCCCGCGGCGATATCGAGCAGCCGGGTTGGGCGGTGAGCTTTGCCCAGCCGTTGGTTGGCCTCGATCAGCAATTGCTCCAGATGGATTTTACGCTGCCGAATGCCGCGCCAGCCGATGGCGTTGATATACTGCCGGTCGATCAGGCAGCCCAGGGGGCCGAAACCCGTGGCCTCGTCGCGATAGACATAATCAAGCATCGCGCCGCTATCGAAACCCTTTTGGTGCCCCAGCTTGATGCCATTGGATAGGGGGGCAGCCAGGGCCAAACCCGCACGGGTTGCTTGCCAATACCAGGCCCGCGGGCTGTACCAGGGCAAGCGTTGGCTCAACCGTGCATATTCATCGGCGGTGTAGCCCGCCTGATCGGCCTGGCGGAGGGCAGGGGCGGCTTTGGCCGGTGCGGCGAGGCTGCGGGCGGCAAACTGGTTGATATGCTGGGCCAAATCGCGGCTGTGCTCTGGCCGGGGGCTGATGTCCTTCACCGCGCTGCCCAGACGATCAAAGAGCCGTTGTTGGGCGGCGGCATCGCGGTCGAACACATTGCCAGTCTTGAGCACGAGCGTCGGCGCGATCATGGCGGTGGCATCCCGTAGCACCCGGTGCATTACCGTGCGGTCCTGCAACGTGAGGCTGGCAAAGCGCGGTGTATCCAAGATCAACGCGCCTAGTGTTGGGGCGTGGTCATGGGTGAACACCGCCGCCCGGCTAGCGCCCAGCCCCTGGCCGATCAGCACCACATTCCCCGCCGTCATCCCGTAATGATCGCGCAGATGGTTAAAGACGGCTTCTAAACCATGGGCGGCGTCAGCGAGCGGGGCATCGCCGAAATTGGGGGCCAAGCCAATGGCATCGCGCATATCGAGTTGGTGTAAGAGCGCTGATGCGCCGGTTTTATGGCCCAGCGTGTCGGCCGCTTGGCGGTCGCCCAGCAGGATAACCGCCTGGCGGGTGCGACCGGTTTGGGAGGTCCAGAGCCCGCATTCGATGCTCTGGCCGTCAAAGCCGGTGATGTGTTGGATACTCGGAAGACGCGCTTTCATGGCTCACACTCCTTGTTGCCGTTCATTGAAAGAACTGGCCCAGAGCGTAAGGGGGATCGTCACCCCGGTCTGTAGCGGGGTGGAGAGTGTCACTCACCCCATGCGCGCAGATTTGCGCCCTATATGGAAACGCCTGTTAGGAGTGGTCGTGATGACCGGTCGGGATGATTGGTCGCGTGCGGCGATGAGAGCCTGGGGCAGGTGTCAGGGCGTGGCCAGGGCGACGGCCGGGCGCTTTTGGGGGCGGTCTGCGGCGTGATCAGGGGTAGGGCCGGGCGTGCAATCAGCGGGCTTTGATCCCGCCCCAACGGATGCGTGAGCGCGGTGGCTTTCAATGAGCTGAGCCCGTTGCTGATCAATGGCAGCAAAGGCGGCGGCATGGTCTGGATGCTGATCAACCCGATAATAATCATCGGTGAGTGGCCGCTGACCAGGCACATTAAGGTGGTTTGCGGAGCCGCCGAAATCCCCCAGCTCTCTTAACTCCCGAGGATCAACCGCGCGCTGGTTCTGATGATACTGGGCGATGGCTTGTACACGGTCTGCATCCTTGCCGGATTGGGCGAGTTCATCGATGGAGGCGTAGCTTTTGGCGAATTTCCTGACCATCGCCTCGCCATAATATTTGGTTTTGCTGGGTGTCTGGAACCAGGCGTCATGGGCGGCGCGTTGTGCCCTTCCGTCCTCGACAGATGCGGGATTGGCCCGTGCCTCTTGTTCAAAGGCATCCAGGATTGGGTCCTCAGTTTTTTGTTTCCTCAGCGTTGTCCAGAGGCTGTCATGGCCCTTCTGCTTTGCTTCCCAGGCCACCTGACATTGGGCGCTACTGGCGGCGGCTTCCACATGGGCAAGATACAGCATGGCCTGACGTGGGGTGAGCACATGGTGGTGATCATCCATCATGTCCTGATCGGGCGTCTTGGTGCGATGATGTTGCACGCCATGGGCGAGTTCATGGACACGAATATCACTCATCACCGCCACCAGGGATGCTAGATTACCCTGGCGCATGAACAGACGGCAGGCGGCATTGATCCGCATCACGCTGCCATCAGGTTCATACTGGCCGGCCACCTCAGGACGTAGACTGTTGAATATGGTTGGGATACCGGCCTGATCTGCGCCCTTCAGGATGTGCCGACCGAGGCGACTGGTGCTGATCAAGGCATCACTTTGGCTTAAGGCATAGTGAAGCGGCCGTTCATCATTCAGCTGGCCATCACGGCTTACATCCGCGACCGCCACGTGGATATCAACGAGGCTATACGGTCTAGAATGGCGACGGCGTTGCGTCATAGGTGAGCCAGTTTGCTTGATTAAAGGGTTAACAGCGGTGATGCAGGAGGCTGGAAACACCACCGCTACGAATTTGGTTCATGCTTAGGAAATCACTCGTTGAACAATCTCTCGTTAGACAGCCTGTATATTCATATTATGCGTTGGATAATGTCTCTACACCTCGATTTTAGGACATAATCATAAACTATAGGCGGGTTTTCACCTAGCGGCCTAGGGTTTTTCTTGGTGCCGTCGTGATCTGCGCTTACCCTTTTTCTATGGTTAAGCATCTGTTCCATAGCACCGCTGATTTGACCCGTAAGCACGAGTTGCTGCGGCTCTGCGCGCGCATTGGCTACAACCCGCCGCGCGTCTGATAGCGCCGCTGAGCTTGCATCCGTTTTGATGCCCCCCCTTGGCCTCATCCCGTCTGGTCCCATCCTTTCTGGTTCCATGGGCCAAGACTGATCGACCCAATTCATAAAGATAACCTCTATTTAAAGGAGCATCTGTGCCATGAATCGCACCGATAAAACTCATTTCCCACCCGCTGATATGCCCGATGCCCGCGCCGGGTCCCATAATCGTGGTGCTGTGTTACGCGCCCTCGATACCGCCCATCACATGCACCCATTCACCGATTATAAGGGGCTGGCCGCAGAGGGCGGTGCGAGGATTATTGAAAAGGCCGAGGGCACTTGGCTCACCGATATTGATGGCAAGCGCATCTTGGATGGCATGGCTGGCCTTTGGTGTGTGGCGGTCGGCTATGGCCGCGAAGAACTCGCCGATGTGGCCCATAAGCAAATGACCGAATTGGCGTATTACAACTCGTTCTTTAAGACCGCGACGGTGCCGTCGATTGAGCTGTCGAAAAAGCTTGCTGATCTGACCCCTGAGGGCTTGAATCATGTGTTCTATGCGTCCTCGGGTTCCGAGGCGAATGACACGATCTTCCGCATGGTGCGCCATTATTGGAACCTGGCCGGTCAGCCTGACAAGAAGATCATCATCGGCCGCGAATACGGCTATCACGGGTCCACCGTGGCCGCGACCTCCCTGTGTGGTATGAAGCATATGCACGGCCAGGGCGACCTGCCGATCCCCGGTGTTGACCACATCATGCCGCCTTACTGGTATGGCAAGGGTGGTGACATGACGCCCGAGGAGTTTGGCCTGCATGCCGCGCGCGCGTTGGAAAAACGCATTGATGAGCTAGGCGAGGACAAGGTCGCCGCCTTTATCGCCGAGCCGATCCAAGGGGCAGGCGGGATGATTATCCCACCCGAAACCTATTGGCCCGAGATCAACCGCATCTGTAAAGAACGCGATATCCTGCTGATTGCCGATGAGGTGATCTCAGGCTTTGGCCGGACGGGTCATTGGTTTGCGTCTGAGAAGTACGACATCAAGCCCGATTTTATGACGTTGGCCAAGGCGATCACCTCAGGCTACCTACCGCTCTCCGCTGTGATGGTGGGCGATAAGGTGTCAGAGATGTTCATCGAAAAGGGTGGCGAGTTCTATCATGGCTTCACCTATTCTGGGCATCCGGTGTCCTGTGCCGTGGCGCTTAAGAACATTGAAATCATTGAGCGTGAGGGGCTGGTCGATCGTATTCGTGATGTGACGGGGCCTTACCTGAACAAAAAGCTGCACGAGGCCTTTGCTGATCACCCGATGGTCGGTGAGGTGCGCTCGATTGGCATGCTGGCGGCGATTGAATTGGTGAAGGATAAAGAAACCCGCACCTTCTTTGGTGATGACGACCATGTGGGCCAGAAATGCCGCGATCACTGCTTTGCCAATGACCTGGTGATGCGGGCGGTACGCGACACCATGGTGTTGTCACCGGTCTTCACCATCACCGAGGACGAGATCGACGAGATGGTGGCCCGGGCCAAACGCGCGATCGATGCGACCGCCAAGGATATGGGGTATCTCTAGTGTCCCACATAGCCACCTAGCTGATAAGTGAACGAGAACAACGACAGGGCCCTGGGATATCCCAGGGCCCTGTCTTGCGTTCCAGCTTCAGTGCCGGTAGGATTCCGTTATAACAGAGCCAATCCAACAGCGTGCTATGAACAAAACGCGCCACCCTGGCCGCCCCATCAACAGAATATAAGCCGATCATGACCCATCGAGACGTGCTCAGCGGCACACCCCGTGCTGCCGGTTTCGTAATGCCTGCCGAATGGGCGCCCCATGAGCGGTGCTTTATGGCCTGGCCGTGCCGCCCTGAAACCTGGGCTGAAAGTGACGGTGATATCGAAGCCGGGCGCGAGGCCTATGCCGAGGTGGCCAAGGCCATTGCTGATTTCGAGCCGGTCACCATGTTGTGCCGTCAGGAAGACGTGGCCGATGCCTCCATGGCCTGCGGCAATAGCATCGATATCCTGCCCCTAGAATTGGACGATAGCTGGAGCCGCGACAGTGGCCCTACCTTTGTGCTGCATCCCGATGGTCGGCGAGCCGCGGTCGATTGGACCTTCAATGGTTGGGGTGGCCTGATTGGTGAGGATTACGCCCAAGATGCGGCCCTGGTCGGTAATCTGGCCGACCGCTTTGGTTGGGCCCTATTTGACGCGCCCTTGGTCACCGAGGGTGGCGCGATCCATATCGATGGTGAGGGGACGTTGCTGGCGGTAGAGAGCTGTATCGTCAATGAGAACCGTAACCCAGGCATGGATCGAGACACCGCCGCCCACTTATTGTGTGAGTACACGGGGGCCTCAAAAGTGATCTGGCTGGCAGAGGGTTTCGAAGAGGATGAAACGGGCGGCCATGTGGATAATTTCGCCTGTTTCGCGGCGCCCGGCAAAGTGTTGCTGAACATGCCCAGCGATGAAGCGGACCCCAATTTTGCCATTGGCCAGGATGCCTTGTCCCGCCTGCAAAAAGCAGAAGACGCCCAGGGCCGGGCGTTAGAGGTCATTTTGATGCCGCAACCAAAGCCCATTTTTGAAAAAGGCCGGCGGTTGGCGGCCAGCTATATCAATTTCTACATCGCTGGCACGGCGGATCAAAAAGCGATCGTGATGCCGGCCTATGAGCAGTCAACCGATGATGAAGCGGTTAAGGTCATGGACGCTGTTTTCCCCGATCATAAGCTGGTGCAGGTACCAACCCTGGACATTGCCCGCGGCGGAGGCGGTATCCATTGCATTACCCAACAGATGCCGGCCCTGCCAGAAACGGCACCGGTTGAAACATAACCCACGCCCAAGTGCCGATAGCTGTGTTAGGTTATTGTTAGTGAAAGAGAAGCATGGTGATAGACCCGTTAACGCAAGGCACTTTATCAATAATGCCCCAGTTATTGCCATTAACCCCTAGCACCGGCAGGAACGCCTGATGAGTGCAGAAGAAGACTTGATGGCTTTTTGCCGTCGTTTGATCCGAACGCCTTATCAATATTTGGCGATCACGGTGCAATTGGCGGCTTTTACCCAGATGCGCGGCAACTCCCGGTTGATACGCTTGCAGCAGGGGTTGATCCATGAAATGGCCAACCGTTACCGGGGCCAATATTTCCGGATGAGCAACGGGGATGCGGTTTTTGTGATCCGCTCGGACATGATCGACCAGCCAAAAACCCTGATCGATGAAATTGTTACCTCGATCTTACGTGACCCTGATGTGGAAGAGAAAAAGGTCCGTAAGCTGGTCGAACACTTCCCCATCCCAGACCAATATCCCGATTTTCGTGAGCATATTAACGCCTACCTTAAAGGCGGCAGCCTGGCGAAACTGCCCAGTGTCTTAGAAGAGGATGACGAAGAACCCGATGTGGAGCTGGAAGGCTCTCTGAATGCCGCCATGCTGGGTCGTATTGAATACTTGATCAATCGCTGTGAAATCCGGCCGTTTCTGAAGAAGCAGGATATCTTCATCAACCGCGATAACAGCGGCTGGTGGCCTGTTTTTGAAGAGCGTTTTGTCAGCCTTGCCGATCTCAAGCGGAAGCTATTCCCTGAGGTTGATATTCGCCCCTCGGACCCCTTATTCAACCAGCTTTGCCGCCTTTTAGATGAGCGCTTGTTGCATTACCTGGTGGTGGCCCGAACCCGGATTACCCATAAAATCAGCGTCAATATATCGCTTGATACCGTGTTCGATAAGCTCTTCGACATGTTCGCTCAGAACTTACAGATCAAAGAGCGTGAAAATTTAGTGTTCGAGATCCATCGTGGTGAGATTTTCCAAGACATCGCGCGGGCGGTGGAGGCGATTACCAAGCTGCACAAGCTTGGTTTTGGTGTGGCCATTGACGGTATGACCTTGGATTTGCTGCCATATGTGCGGCTGAATAAATTGAATACTGAGATCATTAAAATTCACTTGTTCCGTGAGCATGTGGCCCTGTTGCAGGATGATGAATGCGTCAAAGCCCTGCGCCAATTACCGCCCGAAAAGATCGTCTTTAGCCGCTGCGACCATGAAGGGGCCATCAAAGTTGGCCAAGCCATGGGTATTCAGATGTATCAAGGCTGGTTGATCGACGAACAGGCGGCGATGAGCCAATCGGCCAACGCTTAAGCCTGGTCAGCCTGGTGCGTAGGGGGTAGCCCCTTGATGCGTAGCGGTTAGGCTTTGCAGGGCAGCGGTGGCGCTCGTTTCTAACCGGTCCTGCGACCCCTTTTTCGTCTGACGGCTCGCCAGTCATGACGGTTTTATGCTACGCCCCCCACAATCCTAGGCCATGGCCCAGGGTGGCGTGGAGGGGTCGTGCCGGACCCTTGTTCTTTCTCCGGTAAAGGGTGGCGTATTCTCGTGGATCTTGATCCTCAAACAATCATGGTTCTGATCACTGGCCTGGTGGCCGCTGGTTTGTTTGCTGGCCTGTTGGCTGGTTTGCTCGGCGTTGGCGGCGGTATCGTCTTGGTGCCGGTGTTGTTTGAACTGTTTCGGGTCATTGGGGTTGATGATGCGGTGCGCATGCATTGTGCCGTGGGCACGTCATTGGCAACGATTATTGCCACCTCCATCGCCTCAATCCGGGCCCATCGAAAACGCGATAGTGTGGACCTCACCATCGTACGCCGTTGGGCGCCTTGGGTCGCTGTTTGGGCTGTGGTAGGGGGGGTCGTTGGGCGGTTTATGTCAGCCGATATGCTCACAGCGTTCTTTGCCGGTTTGGCAATTTTGGTGGCGCTTCACATGGCCCTCGCCCCCGCCCATAAGGTCTTGCGGCAGGGGGTGCCAGGCCCTGTGGGCAGTGCTGGTATTGGCTCCACTATTGGGGTTATCTCATCCTTGATGGGGATTGGTGGCGGCACCTTGTCTGTGCCCACCATGGTGATGTGTGCGGTGCCGGCCAAGGTCGCGGTGGGCACTTCGTCGGCGATCGGTTTGGTCATTGCGATCTTTGGCGCGAGCAGCTTTGCCGTGAATGGGTTCGGCGCTGCGGGTTTGCCACCTTTGTCGATTGGCTATGTCAATTTGGTGGGGTTTGCACTTATCGTACCCTTGACCATGCTTGCGGCCCCGTGGGGCGCACGCTTGGCCCATGCGCTGCCAACCCAACGGCTGAAACAGGTCTTTAGCCTGTTTCTCGCCATCGTGGCGGTGCGGATGATACTAAGCTTAATGCAGGGCAGCTGACGTAAAAGAGTGCCGTAAGAGAGCCGATGCCGGTAGACACACATCACCCACAACAACCGATCACGCGGCTCCTCGCTTGGTCGGTGCCGCTTGGGTTGATGTCAGTGGTGTTTTTGCACGCCGGCCTGTCGCAACCGGCCCCGACCCATCTGGGCCTGGTGGAAATCATGATCGGTGCCGCCCTAGTGGTCTTGGTCGGGGTCTATTATCCCGGACGGGTGGTGACTGGCACCGCATTATACGCCCCATCTGATCGGGGCTCTTATGATCGCTGGGCGTCCTGGTTATGCCTTCTGGCCTTCTCCATACTGCTATGGGGTGGCAGTATCCGGGCGGTGCTGGCCGGGTGGTCCCTAGGCGATATCAGCCGTGATCTGATCCCCCTGTTGTTCTTCTTCCTCCCCCTATGGCTATCGCCCCGGCGTGCCCGTGTCCTTAATCCCGGGTTGTTGGCCATCGCCCTTTGTGTGGGTGGTGGTCTGATGGCCTGGCGCTATTTAATCGGGACTGAACTGCCGAGCCATGATTGGGGGCATTTTATTTACGGGCAATCCCTGGCCTATCTGGCCAATTCTCCGCTGATTGCGTTCAGCGCCAGTTTTGGTTTGTTGTTACCGCTGTTCTTCTGGTTGAACGCGCCAGGTTTTCAGGGGGCTTCCCGCCACGGTTCTTATCGGCCTCTGATGCCCCGTCATAAGCTTGCCCGCTACTTGCTATGTCTTGTGTTGCTGGGGGCGGCTGGGTTGGCCCTGTTAACCATGGCCACGGCCGGTCAACGGGCGCCGCTTGGTCTGGTGACCATGACCATTGTTGCGGCGGTGTTGTGGCTGGGAGTGGGTTTTGGCATGCGCCACCGGCTTGCCCGTACGACCCAGTATCGCCTGGCGCTGTTCTTGGTGTTGCTGACCGTTTTGGGGCTGGTGCTTGCCCTGTTTAATTTGCTGCCCAGCGATATGTGGCACGCGCTGGCCGAGAAATCGCGTCTGGTGGGTGATAACGCCCGGCTCGCCGAATGGTCGGCCATCTGGCAATTGGTGGGTGACGAGGTGCTGACGCTTATCTTTGGTTTAGGCTGGGGTGCTCATTATGCATCCCCGGCGGTGGGCGATTATTATGTGGGCTATGCCCATGGGCTGATGCCGTACTTGTTGCTGAAAACCGGCTTGTTTGGGTGGTTGGCGGCGGTGCTTTACGGGGTCGCACTGGTGCTTTGGGCACGGGCGGCATATCGGGCGCAACCGTGGTTATCCGGGTTGATGATCGCTTGTTTATTGCCACCCTTGATGACCGGTGCCTTGTTCTACACCAGTTACAAATTTTTGGGCTTTGGCTTGCTACTTTTGCTGCTGCGCGTCATGGCGGTGCCACCATCCACGGTTACAGCAAATCATCCATCACCAACAGCGTGAGGCGCAAATTCTCGGCTTCCAGGGTCCGATCATCGGCCAGGCCGGTCATTTTCTCCCAAGTCTCCACCGCGTGTTGCAAGCGGATAATCGCATCGCCTAAGTGCCAGAAATGGTTTGGCGCATCGGCCATGAAATTCATGAAGGCCACCGCGCTACCCTGTTCTTTGAACAATTGTTCGTAAGAATCGCTGTAGTTCTTCAAGATCGTCGTGGATGTGCTCCAATGGCCTTTGAGCTTATTGCGAATGCCTTCGCGCAGGGTGTCGAACTCTTCTTCTTCTTGGGCCGTGATCGAGTGGCTGGGCTTGGCGCCATCTTGCAGCCAGCGGGCAAAGTTGATCGCTGGTTCGGACAATTGCTTGTAGTGATATTCGAAAAACGCGATGCCCTTCCAGGCGTAAAAAATCTCGCCTGTCTTTTCCACTGGCAACAGGAACGCTTTGATCAGCGGCATCAGCTTGCGGACGTCTTGAGCTTTCCAAATAGCGTCAATCATCTCGCCCATGCGTTCTTCTGAATGCATCACCCCATCGGGTAGGGCGAGGGACACCATGGGCCGTATGCGTTGGCGGATGTGGTCTTGAATGCGGTCCCATTCGGTATCATTGATCTGGAAATACCGCTCATCGATCTCCATCCCGCGCGACATCATCATATCCCTCACCAAGAAAGGGTCGAGGGCCGGCATGGTGTCGAGAATGTTGATCAGCTCCAGATCCCGGGCGATTGCTTGGGGATCAATATGGGTGCCTTCACCAATCAGCTCGGTAATGGCGTTGCGAAACCCGCGGTCGCTGGCAAAAATTGATTTGCCACCCGCATGGGCATTGTCCACGTCAAAAGGCACGTAGATTTTGGTGCCGATCGGCTTTTCCGTGGAGCTCTCATCACCGCGCCGATAATCGGGGTTCATATCTTTGATGAAAATTGAAAAATTCAGCCCGTGATTTTCGAAAAACAGCGTTGGTAATTGCTTGCTCTCATAATCCTGGGGGTGGCCATGACTGCCATTGGAATCGCCATTTTTGCCGTTCTTATGACTTGTATTTGTCTGCCCGTCGCCATTGGCGGCGAGGGTGCTGCGCTGATCGGCGTTTTTGGTAAGCTCGAGGTCGCTGGCATCCAGCCCATGATCTGACAGAATATTTTTGGTGATATCGAGGCAGTTGAAAATGCGCGTACTGCCTGATTCCAAGGTATATCGCAGATAGCGATCATGCATGGCGTGAACCCGTCTTCCAAGGCTGGTGGGTGTTCAATAAGGCCGCGACTGGACGTCTTGGGGTTAAGCCATGGGCGGGCCAATAGACAGAGTAGTTTGTCAAAACAGTAACCATTTCACGATCGTCACGCCTGCACAATCCGGGTTATGCCAGCCGGTATGCGTCTTAAAATATCTGTATGTGACCATAACTCAGCTCGTTAACACCGCCTAATAAAATGCCACTTTACCTGGGTTTTGAGATAATTCCCGTTCATTTTCAGGCCTGGTTGTCATGCCTAAAAACTGGGCTGGCATGAGGTATCGCTAATATTTTTAGAAAACTTGCTGCGCAGTATTTAATAAATCACTAATATGCAATGTAGAGAGGCGTGATTTGTGACCATGAGCACGCTGACGCTTTGTGCCGGTTATTCCCTCGTTGACAAAGCCTCGGCGCCCGCGATTGTAACAGCATGCTTTGGGGAGGTTTTTTAAAGACGCTTGGGGCCAGGGCATTCATCAATGGCAGCTCTATTGGTTAACCGGTTTGGCCTGCGAGCATCAGGCCAGCCAACGGCACGTCTGCTTTCTGATCTCGCCGATCAGTTGGACAAGATCGGTATGCAGGTCCGGGCGGTGACGGCCGAACGAGTGGCGTCCGGTGCTGACACAATTTTCATTTACCCACGTTTTGTGGCCCTGTTTGTCATGCTATGGCGCGGTGTGCGGCAGCCCCGTGCCCAAGTGATAGTTTGCCTATCCGATCCGCCCTTGGTGTTGATGGTAGGACGTTTGCTGGGCTTTTGGCATCGCGCTCCGGTTATATATTGGTGCCAGGATGTCTATCCTGATGTGCTAGCTGGACTTGCATGGCCGCGCGTGATGGCGCCGCTTATGCCCCTGATACTGGGTGTTGTGCGCTGGTGTCATGGGGTTTTGATGGCAGGTTGTGCCGCCCGGGTTGTGCCGGGCCAGTGTTTGGCCAAACGGTTGGAACAGCACTGTCCAGCCACAGCCAAGACGCCGGTTCTTGTGTTGCCCAATTGGCCAGAACCGGGGCTGACACCCCAACCCATGCCCAATACCGCAGACACCGACCATGGCGCACCATTAACGGTGCTATACTCCGGTCATTATGGCCATGGTCATGATCTAACCGACCTCATCAGCCTGGCTGAACATGTGGGTGATCAGGCTGAACAAACCCTGCACATCACCATTGCCCTATCACCACGCGGCCTGGCCCGGTGGCAATCACGGCATGGCAACCAACCATTACCCTCGAGTATCACCGTTAGGCCGATGGTCGCCGGTTATGCCCTCGCGGATCATTTGGCGGCTGCCCATATCCATGTGGTGTCGATCAAGGACGCCGTGAGCGGGGCTATTATGCCGTCCAAGGCCATGGCCAGTCTTTGCATCGGTCGGCCGATATTGTTGCTGGGTGGGGCTGGGTCGAGCCTCGATACGGCACTGACAAGCCATGATTTTGGCCTTCGCGTCCCTTCAGGGGATGTGACGACAGCCAGGGCCTGGCTTGAGGGCCTGGCCGCGGATCGGGCGCGGCTGGAACAGCTCGGTCGACAGGCCCAGGATTACGGCCAGCGTTTGGCCGCGCAGCATAGCTTGACGCGCCTTAGCTCTCTGGTGTCACACATGGCGGGTGATCCCGTGCTGACCCCAGATCCAGCGCATAAGAAAAACCAGCAAAAAACCATGGTTGAGTGGGAGCAGCATAATGCTTGATGAGGGAATTCGTCTGAAGCGAAAGCTTGATAATCCAACGCCTGGTGGTGGCGGTGCCCATGGCGATGAACCCGTTGGTCAAAACACCGCGCCTTTCGATACTCCCGGCAATGCGTTTCTGCCCTTCACCGCGTGGAATATCAGTAAGCTTGCCATGGTCACCGTGATCGGTGGCATGATTGGCTTGATGGTGGCGATCTTTTGGATGCGCAACACCACGCCGGCCTTTACCGCCACCATGGTGGTGGGCCCGACAGCCCAGCTGGGATTGGCCGGAAGAGGCATGCGGGTGCCCAATGTTAACCCCACACTCAGCAGCAATTTAAGCGAGCTTCACACCGATGAACGGGTCTCAGATTTTGAGCATTTCCGCCGGATCATGACCAGCGCTGCCATTTTGGCCAGCATCACAAGGGATGAGGCTTTCATGCGCCGGTTGATGCCCGACCGGTGGGATGCCGATAGCCGACGTTGGCAAGTGCCTGAAGCCGATGATGATGGGCGCTTGACCAATTGGCTGCGCGGGACCGCGCTCCCCTTCACCTTGGCCCAGCCTGCCGCAGCCCCGCAGGGTGACAGCTATGTGGAGGTTTATGGTGCCGATGGCGGCTATCTTGCTGGGTGGCTGAAGCGACAATTATTGATCCGGCGGGTGGGCGAGACCGCGATGTATAGCGTGTCATTCCGCCATGTGGATCGTGAGATAAGCTTGGGGTTGTTAAAGCGGCTTTATGAACGGGCTGACCGTGATCTGCGCCGTGAAGCCAAGCGGCGTATCGATATCCAGGTGGCTTATCTGACCACCCAAATGCAACGCACCGACCTGGCCAGCCACCGTCAAGCCATGTCGGAGTTGCTGGCCCGTGAGCTGCAAACCAGCTTGATGCTGGGGGTGGATTTGCCCTTTGCCGCCGATATGATCGAGCCCCCGGAAGCCGCTCGCATGGCTGATTGGCCAGCCCCCTTACCCATCGCCGGGGTGGCGTTGTTAGTGGGTGCATTATTGGGCTTTGCCATCGGTTTTGCCTGGATTGATCGCCAGCGCCGGGTAGAGGTGTAAGCACTGTGGCAACCCTACCAATCACGGTCATCATCATGACCCGCAATGAGGCGTTAAACCTGCCGCGATGCCTGGCCCGCTGTCGGGGTTTTGCGCAAATTGTGGTTGTCGATAGCCATAGTGATGATGACACCTTGGCCCTGGCACAGAAGGCTGGTGCTACCACCATGAGTTTTTCATGGAATGGCGACTACCCAAAAAAGAAACAATGGTGCTTGGATAATGCGCCGATTGAACAGCCCTGGGTGTTGTTCTTGGATGCCGATGAATATCCCACTCCTGATTTGTGCCAGGAGCTAGAGACGCTCTGTCATGATCCCCAGGCCCATGACGGTTATTACGTGCGGGCGCGGGTGAGCCATGGCGGCCAGCTTATGCGTTTTGGTCGCAAGCATTGTAAGCTTGCGCTGTTTCGTACTGGTGCGGGCCATTTCCCTGTTATTGATGATCTGGACGTGCCTGGAGGCTGTGAAGTGGAGGGGCACTACCAGCCCATTATCGCCGGATCCGTGGGCTATGTGACCGGGCTTCTGGTCCATGACGACCTGAAACCGCAAACGGCCTGGCAGGACCGCCACCACAATTATGCCCTATGGGCCGCCCATATGCGACAGCGCCAGGCCTTGGTAACCAGTGAGCAAGCAGAGCCCTGGTTGCGGCGTCATCTGAAAGCAGCCCTTTATCATATTCCGGGCCGCTCCCTGTTGGCGTTTATCGATAGCTATATTCTGTGCCTAGGGTTTCTTGATGGCCGCACGGGGTGGGATTATGCCCGGGCCCGGGGCCGATACTACGGGGCAATTGATGCGGCTTATCACGCGCTCACGCAAGCGGCCGGGGCTAGCTCTGCACCCGGCGCAACCGTTCCCACAGCCCCGGTAGCGTCTGTCGAATCTGCTGACTGATTTGTTGGCAGCCGGTAATCCATCGATCTTGTACCCAGGATGTGCCGAGGAATTCCCGCCGGATCATTTGCTGTTCCTGGCGGCCCAAGCGCGCCTGTTGGTTTGACAGCCCACCCGGCTGGAACCGGCACAGGGCTTCCCGCACATAAACTATGTTTGTCGCCACCATCAGATACCGAATTGTAAAGCCATAATCAGCCGCTATTTGGAAACGGCGGCCATAGCGGTTGTCGCCGGTGAGGTGGCGGCCATAAATCATGGCCTGATGATGGGTGAACATGCCGTTGGCCAGGCGGCTGTGATGGCGGCTTGGCTTATACCAATCCTTACCATTTGTATCGCGCTCTAGGCTATCGCCATACAGGAAATCCGGTTCTTGCTCGGCTAAAGTCACCATGATGGTATCACCGGCGCTTGCCGAGGCCAGTTGGTCACCGCCGTTTAGCCACCACACATAGCGCCCCGCGGCGGCGTCTAAGCCGCTATCCATGGCCGCATAGATCCCCGCCTGGTTAGCGGGCAGGATTGTCGCCCATTGCTGCCAATCGTCAGTGTCTGATGGTTGGCCACTAGATTGGCTATCGGATTGACTACCAGCTTGATCATTGGGTTCACGACCGGGGATCACCAACCATTCGATCTGGCGGCTATGGGCCGAAAGCAGGGGCGTCAGGCTGGCAGCGGTCGCGGCAAAGTCCTCACTTTGGCTATCAAGCGTGACGGTGATGATCGTCAGCAACGGGCCTGAGTGATGACCGGTGGGATGATCGTTGTGATGATCAGTGGGATGACCCGGCGAATGATCGTGGGTATGCGCAGACTGATAATCAGTCATCATCATCGGCAATGACAGCGATGGACGCGGCTGTCACGGCAATCTGGCTGAGGATGTTGCCAATATTCGCGGTCAATTCCACGGCATCAAATGGTTTGGGATCACGCGGGGCCACGATGGTGGAGCCAGGCAGGATGACCATGGGGTCGTAATTCCACTGGGAGACCCGCAACGGCCGCGCGCTACCATCGGGGTAGACAACGAAACTACGGCTCTTATCCGCAAGCGCTGTAAAGCCGCCAGCATCACGCATGTAATCACTGGCCGTTTTACCACTTTCAAATTGTAAGGCGCTGGGTGATTGCACCTCACCGCTTACCCGGACCGTGACCGTTTGTTCGGGGTAAAAGACGCGGTCACCGGCTTGCAGTAAGACATCCAGATCAGGCCGTTGGAGCAGCATGGACGGATCGGCCTCCACGGTGATCCGGCCTAAGGTTTCCGCATCGCGCAATTCATCGGCGAGCCGTTGGCTCATCTCAACCAAATTGCTGTCCACATCATCATCCTGACGGGTCAAAAGCCGCGCCATCGCTTGGTCCAATTCGCGTGCGGCGCGTTGATTGCGGTTGGCCTCTTGGCGGCGTTCACTGGCGCGGGTGAAGATCGCCCCATCGGCAAAGGCTTGCGCCGTCAGACCCCCAGCACGGGTAATCAAGCTGGACAAACGCTCCCCCGGTGCCACGGGGTATCGGCCCGGTTGCTTGACCGCACCGGTGATGGTGACCAGCCGGCTACTGGCGGGGATATCGGCTGAGAGATACAGGGCATCACCAGGCTCAATACTAGCGAGGGTTATCTGATCAGCGTTTAGTTCTTGTCGTTGGTATTGTTCCTGCCGGTAGGTGGTGAGTTGTAGGCCAGTGGTCTTACTGCCGGGTTGGGCGTTGCCCGCGAGCGCCAGGGCGGTTTGGGCTGATAGCGTGTCAGCCACCGGGTACCGGCCAGGCCGTTGGACGGCGCCGCCGATATCGATGCCTAAGCCCTGGATCAGCTGGGCGATTTGGGCATCAGCCAAATCATGTTCGGCCAGCCAGCCATCAAAACTATCGCGTGCTGCGCTGTCTCGGTCGTCGGCACCACGAGCACCAACACCGCGTCCTGGGCTGCCATCAAGGCCATGATCCGCCGCGGCCAGGCCGCCTTGGCTACCGCGTGCATCTTCCGGACCGGCCAGGGGGAAGAGATGGGCGGGGAATAGGATCACCCGATCTCGATCTTGTAAGCGGCGGTCCCGTTTGCCCATCATGATTGTTTCCGGCGCAAACGGCAGGTAGCTGGTTTGCCCCGATGGATGTTGGCGGCGTTCGATGAGCCCCAACCAGCCATAAGTATCAGGCCGCACCACGCCCGGGCGTTGCAACAACCGGCCTAAGGACATGGCTTGATCCAAGGGAATGGTGCCCAGATCGCTCGTGTGCCCGACCAAACCAATACCGCCCTGGGTGATCGCTTGGGGAATTTGCCAAAGGATCAAATCACCGTCACGTAGGCTGGTGCCCGCCGTGGGGTCCAACACGGTTTGCCGTTCCAGCCCATCATCATTCAACCGCGATAAGACCACCTGATGGGCCCCAGGGTATAGGGGGCCGCCACTAAGCCGCATGGCCTCAGACGCATCGATGGTCACTTGGCCCGCCCAACCATGATCGGGCAGTTCAAAAATCGCCGGCCGTTTCACACCACCGGCAATGGCTAGGGTCGGGCCTAAAGGGGGCACATGGAGTTGATCACCATTGCGCAAGGTGGCCTGGGCCAAGCCCTGATCATCGCCCAGAAGATAGTCATAAAGATCAAGCGAGGCGGGCTCTTGCCCATCCCGTTTGTGCCATTGGATACGTCGCAAGCTGCCCAGCAATTGCACCCCGCCGGCGGCCTGTAAGGCGTCGAGCGGTGTGGCCAGGCTGTTGAGCCGTACCGGGCCGGGGGCGTTCACCGCCCCGGTCACACTGACCGCGATAGTGCGCAGTTTATCAAGGCTGATAAACGCTTCGGTGTCTAAGAACCGGCGTGAGACTTCTGCTTCTAATTGTTGGCGGAAATCGCCGAGGGTTTCGCCAGCCGCCATGACCGGCAATAAATCATCAAGAACCACCTGACCGCTTTGATCGATCATGGTGCGGATCGTTCGGTTGGTGCTGCCACGCAGTCGAACCACAAGCTCATCACCGGGGCCTAAGCGGTAACCATTGTCGATCTGGCCCAAAGAGATCGGGTCGGCGATGTTGGGGGTATCAACCTGATGTTGTCGCGTGGTGTTGAAAAATGGCGCGCCAAACATGGTCAAGCGCTGGCCTGCCCGCGCCGCATAATGGGCGATGAGCAGGCTTGCTTGATCATCATCGCGGACATTGCCAGCGATGGTCGATGGCTTCTCTGATGGCTTGTGTTGTGCGACGGCATATGGGTGTGGGGGCACAATCAGGGCGAAGCCAGTGGCTAGCGTGATTGCTATCCCAGCCCATCCCCAATGGGTCGCCTTAAAACAACGCATACGCCCCTGGCCATAAGTGCGTGATTGATTGGTTGTGCCTAGGTTTTTTTTGCGGATCACCACGATTTACTCCCGACCAATAAACTGGGGAATATTCGTAATGCGCACCACCTGCAAAGTCGGTGATTGATTGGCGTAGCGGCAGAGGATCTGCTGCGGATGATGGGTG
>JBCCBF010000136.1:0-7145 GCA_039814445.1 Pseudomonadota bacterium | reverse complement strand
TATGCATAAAATGCAATTCTGCCATGCATTTTACGAAAAGTGCCGCAAAACCCATATTTTCAGTCCGAATCGGGATACATCGCAATGAGTTATGCGGGTTGCCGTTTTGCGCGTGATATACCGCAGCATCAATCAACGCAAAGCCTTGTAAAACACGGCTTTACACTAATATTGTTCGTGTTTGACGCCCCGTGACTAACCTTACAACTTCGACGGAAATTCTATGACCACCGACGTCATTAAAAAGCCGCTTACCTTCATCCAGGAATTCCTGAAAACCGAAGCCGCGGGCGGCATCGTGTTGATGGTTGTGGCGGTGGTTGCGCTGATATGGTCGAATTCTGCGGCATCAGGCCTGTATAATCAAATTTTGAGTACCCCGATCACGTTCCAAATCGCGGGTCTGGTTGATATCGATAAGCCACTGATTTTATGGATCAACGATGGCTTGATGGCGATCTTCTTCCTGCTGGTCGGTTTGGAAATCAAACGCGAAGTTTTAGTCGGTGAGCTATCCAACATGCGAACCGCCGCCCTGCCCGCCATCACCGCGGTAGGCGGTATGGCGATCCCCGCGTTGATCTATGTGGCGCTTAACTTCCAAACCCCAGAAACCTTGAATGGTTGGGCCATTCCAGCGGCTACCGACATTGCCTTTGCCCTGGGTATTCTTGCCCTATTGGGACGCCGCGTGCCGGCCTCGCTCAAGGTATTCTTGCTCGCGCTCGCCATCATCGATGATTTAGGTGCGGTGATGATCATCGCGGTTTTCTACACCGCTGATGTGAAGATGCAGGCCTTAGGGGTAGCCGGTGGTGCCTTGGCAGCCTTGGCCCTCTTGAACTTTATGGGCGTGCGTAAACTAGGCTGGTACTTCCTGTTCGGCATCATCCTATGGGTGGCCGTGCTGAAATCGGGTGTGCACGCGACCCTAGCCGGGGTCGCGCTGGCTTTTTGTATTCCCTTGCGCGGCCAGGATGACAGCTTCAGCACAGCAAAACACAGCAGCCCATTAGAGCATCTTGAGCATTCCTTGCATGGATTTGTGGCGTTTGTGGTGTTGCCGATCTTTGCCCTAGCCAATGCTGGTGTGTCATTGGCGGGCCTGAGCCTCGCTGATCTTTTAGCGCCGATCCCCTTAGGCATCATGCTGGGCCTGTTTGTGGGTAAGCAGATCGGCGTGGCTGGCTTTGGGTTCATTGCCATCAAACTGAAAATCTGTGAACTGCCCGAAGGGTCCAGCTGGATGCAATTCTATGGCACCTGCCTCTTGGCTGGTATTGGCTTTACCATGAGCCTGTTTATCGGCAATTTGGCGTTTAGCGACCCGGCCTTTGCCACGGATGTGCGCTTGGGCGTGTTAAGTGGGTCTCTGCTCTCTGGTCTGCTTGGCTATGCCTTGCTGCGGATGTGTAAGCATTCGGTTGAACCCGAGCAGGAAAGCACGCCGAGTACCAAACCAGCCGAAGCCGCCGCTGAGTAAGCATCAATCTGGGTCTCGCTGGGAATGCCCGGCGTGAGAGCCACAGCCTTACCGTTCCCAAACCTTTGAAACAGGTCATTACCTGCGCGCTTTAAAGCCCAAAGGTAGAGCGTTCCAGGGCCCGTGATACGGCGTTATACGACCGCACACCGGCGTGATCCGCAAGATCAGACCGAATTCGGGACACATAGCTCACCGCCATCCGGTTGCCGGTCAGGGCGTGGTGCTGGCCAATGTCTTGGAGCACTTGAACAATGCCACTGATCCGCTCTTTCGTCTCAGGCTCTTCTGACAAGATGGGGCCATCAAGCCCCGCATCCGCAATCAAATGAGACGCGCGATAGGAACGCACGCGCAAATCCAACGGCACGCTGTTATCAGATCCGGCATCATCGAGAGCGCGCTTTACCCATTTAAAGACCTCGGCATTATCATGCTTGGCCGTGGGCTGCACGCCCATGGCGCGATATTTCTTTTGCGCCCATGACATCAGCTTGCGCCAGGAGGATTCAGGGCCGCTGGACAGGCGCTGGGCGGTATTGGGTTGGTCTGTGGTCATCAATACTCAGTGGCCGGAAGACTGGGGGCGCCACGGTTAATAATTGCCGTTATCAAACGATGGCCGTGCTATGAAATATTAGAAACTTGCCCTGAAAGTACCAACGCCCGGTCACGGCACATAAGGGATGCGATCTCCATGGACCTCACCGATATTGGCGGCTCAGACATCGCCCTGAATGCCTTGAGTGCCAGCTTACTGATCGGCTTTGCCGCGCTGTTGCTGGAAGTGGTGATCAGCTATTTGCCCGGGTTTTCCCGTTTACGCTGGCACCAATTGCTAGCGGGTCCCTGCGCGGGTTTAAGCCGAAAACTAAACCGCCGGAAACGCAGCCCTAACGCCCGGTTAATACGCGGCTTGCTGGTGACCGTGATCTTGGTTGTGCCGGCCTTACTGATGGGCACGGTGGTCACCGGCATCATCATCAACCTGCCCCGGGGCTTTGATGGCCTGGTGGTCTTGTTGCTATTGGCGGCGAGCTTCCGCTTGGGCTTTTATTGGCAAATTGCCCGGGCCACGCGCCAAGCCATCAATGTGGACAACCGCAAGGTCAGCCATCATTTGCTGCGCCAACACACGGTGGGCGACACCGCCGCCCTTGATGACCATGGGCTGATCAGGCGCTCTATGGAATTGTTAGTGCGGGGCTGGGATCGAGGCCTGGTCGCGCCGTTATTTTGGTTTTTGATCTTTGGGCTGCCTGGTCTGTTTACCGTGATCGTGGTTCAAGCCGCCGCCGAAGCCGCCCGGCAAACTGATTTCTCCGGTGCCAGCTTCGGCCTCGTGATTGACCGCTTGGATGCCATTATGCTGGCTATACCCACGCGGTTGGCTGGTTTTTGTCTGCTGATCACCATCGCTCTGTTGCGACCCAAGCGCCTGGGGCCAAGCTGGCAGGCGATCAAGTCCGGGCGCCGTCTAAAACAACCGGATAACGGCCGCTGGGTCTTGGGCCCCATAGCCGGAGCACTCGATATCGCATTACTGGGGCCCACGCCCGAAGAACCCAAACGCCGATGGATTGGTGACGGCACAGCCCAGCTGGAAATCCATGGGATACATCAGGCCGGCATTTTGTTAGCCATCAGCGGCGTGATCCTAGCCCTGATCATGACCCTTAGTTTCATCGGGGCGTTGAGCGCCGGTATTTAGGCCATCTGGGCGATGTTAAATTGCAAGCCATGCACCGGGGGAATATTCACGCCACCCACGGCCCAATAGGCTGGTTCACCCGCCTTATCGGGATAATAGGTCAGCTCTGTGATCGATAAATTATCGATTTGAAAACCGAGCGAGGCTTCAGGTGCAATCCCCATGGTATAGGCCAAGACCGACCGAATGGTGCCGCCATGGGCAAAACAGACAATATCCCGCCCCGCATGCCGGGCGTTATGTTCCTCAATGCCATGGCCAACCCGCGCCATCATATCGATAAAACTTTCGCCGCCCGGTGGGCGTTGGGAGGCTGGGGCCAGCCATAATGGATGCTGCCGCTTAAGCTGGTCGCGCAAATCGGCGCGTTGCTGGCCTTGCCATTCGCCGAAGAATTGCTCCATGAAAGCCTCTTCCACCACAAACTCTGGTTCTTTAAAGGCCGGGTTTTCCCGTTGCCGCGCGGCGATCACAGCCGCCGCTGTTTGGCGCGTGCGCAGCAGGGATGAATGCATCCAAACGGGATCATCAGGCAGCAGGGCTGATAGCCCGTCATAGGCTTCGGTATCCGTGGTGTCAGCGGCAATATCACCGCGCCCGTAAATGGCACCCGATGGGTTGATCACCGGGGCGTGGCGGACCCACCACCAACGGGTTACATCATCACGTTTCGCCAACATCATCATTCACCCATTTGTAGGAGTTTACCGTCTTGCCGCGCTTTGCGGAACGCAGCCAAAAGTAGCCCTGTGGCCAGGGCCATATATAAGACATTCAGCCCCAGGGATAACCCTAACTGCCACCAATTAAACGCCCGATCGAACAGAATATCGCGCATGCCTTCGAACACATGGGTGGCCGGTATAACCACCGAGATCGGTTGCAACCAGACCGGCATGGATTCCAGCGGGTAATACACGCAAGAAAACGGCACCAGCACCCATAACGACATCCAGGCGATACTCTCGGCCCCCAAACCATGACGCAGCAGAATGGCCATGATGATCATCGCCAACCACCACCCCATCATCATCAGGCTGGCAAAGAACAAGACCAGCGGTAACCCCAGATCAAAGACCGAAAAATTCGCCAATAACGCAGCTAAAATAAACGCCGGGATCAAGCCAATGGCACTCCGAATGATGCTGACGATCATCAGGGACCCAACCCATTCAAGCGGGTGCAAGGGGCTGACGAAAAGGTGGCCCAAATTACGCGACCATAATTCCTCAAGGAAGGTAAGGGTCAGGCCCAGCTGAGCCCGCAGCACCACCTCCCACAGCAGCACAGCCCCGATCAAAACCCCCGCCGCTTGTGCGACCCAGCTGCTATTGCCCATGAGAAACTGGCTGAGTAAGACCCAGGTCAATAGCTGGACTAACGGCCAATATACCAATTCAAAAATACGGGGTAGCGAGCCACGCAGCAGGTACCAATGGCGCCAGATCAGGGCGCTCATGCGGTGCCATCGTTGGCCCTGGGTTTGGCCCAGCGCCGGCTGCCGAACCACAGTGCCAAGCTTCATAGCGCCGGTATCATCAGCGGGTTCATTACCCATATTATACGTCATCGCCTGGCTCCGTCGCCTGTGGCTGGGCACGGGTTTGGCGCGCGATATCCAAGAACACCTCTTCCAGATTTTGACGGCCATAGCGTTCGATAAGCGCCCGGGGGGCACCGGCATCATAAAGCTTGCCGCCCCGCAACATCAAAACGTGGTCACACAACCGCTCTACCTCTGGCATGTTATGGGACGCCAAGAGCATGGTGGCCCCAGTCTGTTTCAAATAATCAGCCAGATACTGCCGCACGTAATCCCCCGTATCGGGATCGAGGGAGGCAGTCGGTTCATCCAGCAAGAGAACCTCAGGCCGATTGATCAGGGCTTTTGCCAAGGTCAGACGGGTTTTCTGACCCGCCGATAACTGACCCGACGGCCGGTCCAACAGGGCGGTCAGATTCAAATCATCGGCCAAATGAGCAATGCGATCGCGCGCATCTGATACGCCGTATAGCTTGCCATAAACCGTCAAGTTTTGCCGGATCGTGAGGCGATACGGCAATTCCACATAGGGCGATGAAAAATTCATCCGGGCGGCCACCTGATGGCGGTTGGTGGCCATATCGTCACCCAGGATCCGGGCCTCACCCGCGGTTGGGGTCAGTAACCCTAACAGCATGGCCATGGTGGTGGTCTTGCCCGCCCCATTCCCCCCTAGCAACGCGGTTGAAGCCCCAAAAGGGATATCAAATGACAAATTATCCACGGCGCGTTCGGCCTGGTCACCATCGCCATATTGCTTCACCAACCCACGCGCGCTGATGGCGGCATCAGCGGGGTTAGCCACCGTGCAATCGGGTGCTTGGGTCGGCCTATCAAGCGGGGCTGGGGTGTGATCATCGGGCATGGTGGCGGCACTATGGCCACCGCCGGGGCGAAAGACCAGCCCATCGCGCGAACCTGCCACCAAATCACCGCCAGTTTCGAGAAATTTATTCCAAGCGTTCTGTTATCAACGGCTCAAGGCTCGCCAAACAGGCTGGTTCGGCTTATCTCTCAATCCCATGACCATGACCGACAATGCCCAACCAGTGTTTACTGAACGCTCCGCGGCCATCAAGGCCGATGGCGCCCAGCGTGATGCCGCCCTGCGGTTATCAGAAGGGGCGGATCGTTTAAAAATGCGCTCCAGCCGCCGGGGGCGGGTCAGCCAACGCCTACTGATCTTACACCGGTGGATCGCCGTGGCGGGCCAGACGATCGCGGTGCTGGCCGTGCAGTATGGCTTGGCCTTTGATGTACCACTGATCCCGGTGGCAACCCTGATTGCGGCATCCGTGCTATTAAATGTCGTGGTGATGATGCAACCACGGCGACCATCCCGGCTCGATGATCGCACGGCCACCGCTTATCTGGCCTTTGATATTTTGCAACTATCGGCCTTGTTATACCTGACCGGCGGGCTGCAAAACCCGTTTGCCGTGTTGATGCTGGCCCCGGTGACGGTGGCGGCCACCATGCTGGCGCAACAGGCCGTGATAGCCATTGTCAGCCTCGCCATCCTCTGTTTTAGCGTGCTGATGGTCTTCCACCAGCCATTACCCGGGCCGGGTGATGTGGCCTGGATTATCCCACCGATTTATCTAGCTGGTTTTTGGACAGCCCTGGCTTTGGCCTGCCTGTTCATCAGCGCTTATGTCTATTTATTAGAGCGTGAAGCCCGGCGCATGTCAGATGCCCTGAACGCGACACAAATAGCCCTGGGCCGGGAGCAACAAATGTCAGCCCTAGGGGCCCTGGCCGCCGCGGCCGCCCATGAATTGGGTAGCCCCCTATCCACCATGCGCATGATTGCCAAGGAAATCGCCCGCGACCTGCCACCTGATAGCGAACTGAACGATGATGTGCAGTTGTTGATCAGTGAGAGCGACCGGTGTCGGCATATCTTAACCGAACTATCCGAACGCCCCGAACCCTCAAGCGCCAATCCCTTTGACACCATGGCCTTGCCCATCATCCTGGATGAGGTGGCCAAACCCTACATACCTAAAGGGATCCGGTTCCAAGTGGAAATCGATGCCGCAGAGCACAGCCCACCACCACGCAGTTTTTTCGGCCCAGAAATCCAACATGGCTTTGGCAACATCATCCAAAACGCGGGGCAGTTTGCCAAACACCAGGTCTTGGCCCGGGTTCATTGGACCGACGCCCTGGTCAGTGTGGTGATTGAGGATGACGGCCCGGGTTTCCCCCCCTATTTGCTAGATCGGTTGGGTGAGCCCTATGTGTCAGGCCGCCTCCAGGCCACGGAAAGCTTGGGCCTGGGTGTGTTTATCGCCCAAACCCTGTTGGAAGGCTTGGGCGCTGATTTGCAGTTTGCCAACAAACCCACCGTCGGTCATGTTGAAGTCGAAACACGTGACGAATTGAGAGGGCGCAGGCGTAACGGG
>JBCCBF010000052.1:0-11484 GCA_039814445.1 Pseudomonadota bacterium | reverse complement strand
GGAATTTGGACGCAGGAGGAAAGAACTATTCGCATTAGCCCGGACTGTGGTGCTGCGAGGCGGGGGACCGATGGGTCTGGGCCGAAGGGGGATGACGTGACGGTCTTACTGATGGGCCGAGGCTATTACTCGCGGCTTTTTAATTTTGCCCGGCCCTCGGGTGGCTCGCGGTCGAATACAGAAGGCAGTGGCGTGAGCGGACCGGTCAGTGAGACCTCCCTGCTCTTGGCCTCGGCTTCTAGGGCGTCAATTCGATTTTCCACATGGGGATGGGTCTGTAAAAGCTCCACTTTATCAGCCCAGCCTTCGGGTAACTCGGCCCCTGTGTCGCGTAGGATTTCCAGCAGATCAACCGACCCGTTGGCATGGCCATAGAGGCTGGTGACGGCGTTAAACGCATCGAGGTCTGCTTGGCGCTCGGCATCACGGCTGAAGCTTAGTTGCATCAGGCTGCCAGCGTTGCCGAACAGATTACCAGCACTGCTATCGCCAAAAATAATGCTGTAGGTGAGAGCCAGTAAGATACCGCCCCCTAAACCTGCGGCCACGTCACGATTTTTGATATGGGCCATTTCATGGGCAATCACCATGGCTAGCTCATTTTCGCTTTCCATGCGGTCGATCAGCCCGCCCATGATGATGATTTGTCCGCCCACGGTGGCAAAAGCATTCACCAGCGGGTCGGGATCATACCGCACCACCACCGTCATGCCTTCCGGGAAATCCATGTGTGGGATCAGTTGGTCGGCGATGTCTTGCAAGGCACCGGACCGGCCCTCGGTCGCTGGGGTCAGTAATTCTTCATCGACTTGATTGACCATCCATTGCTCAACCTCAAATGGCAACAGCCGGCCTAAAACCCCGCCGATGAAAAAGATCAGAAAAACCAGAGCCGCCAGACCGCCAATGGCCAGCAAGCCCAGCAGCACTAAGTCTTTAATGCTACTGTTTTTGGTCACGTTGACCTGATCGGGGACCTTGGGGTTGCTGTACTCAATCATGGCTTTTGGGCGCCATTAAGCCGCTTGGGCTGTGGCGCGGGCTTTGCGGCGCTTGGTCACCAGGGCGGTGCCATAGGCTAAAACCTCGATCGAGCCTGGGTTGCCGCCTTTGCCTTTAAACACCGATGAGGTTTCAATACGGACGTTAAAGATCATATCGGCACCCAGCATATCCGCCTCCTCTTTCATCCGTAAGATGGCTTCGCGTCGGCTGCGATCAATCAAGGTCTCATAAGCGCCTAAACGACCACCAAACATCATCCGCAAATTGGCCAGCAAGCGCTTGAAATAATCGACTGAGATCACGGCTGAGCCACGCACCAGCGTCACTTTTGGTGTCGTCGGCAGGTCCGGGACATGCTTGGACGAGATGACTAGGATATCACCGTATTTCTCTTCACGTTCCCGAATACTTTTAAAGTGACGGCGTTCCAAGAAACTGCCGGTGAACATAGCGATGATCGTCAAGATAAGGACGAAAACTAGCTCAACCATCAGCTGGTGGCTCCGCCCGCTTGAGCACCACGGCGGTACCATAGGCCATCAGTTCTGACGCGCCCTGGGTGACCGATGAGGTGGCAAAGCGAATGTTTAGAATAGCATTGGCCCCGATGCCTTCGGCCTGGGCTTCCATGCGTTTTACCGCTTCCTCACGGCTTTCTTTAAGCAGTTCAGTGTAGCCTTTGAGTTCACCGCCAAAGATGTTCTTTAGCCCGGCCATGAAATCGCGGCCCACATGTTTTGACCGCACCGTGCTGCCTTGGACAACGCCTAAATGTTTTGCCACCCGGGCACCGGGCACATATTCCAATGTGGTTAAGATCATCGTGTTTAAACTGTAAATTAGCTGTATCTGAAGACCCCTGTATGAGTACAGCAGCCAAGCCCGCTTGAAAAGCGAGGCGCGTTAGTCGGGGGCATCTTTTGTTGTCAATGGGTGATGATTGAGCACCGCATCGCGCCGTCTTTTGTCCGATAGATGGGTATAGATCTGGGTCGTGGTGATATCCGAATGCCCTAGAAGTTGCTGCACCACACGCAAATCCGCACCGTGTTCCAGCAAATGGGTGGCAAAAGCGTGGCGGAGCACATGGGGGCTGACTCGTTTCGGGTCGATGCCAGCCTCAAGGGCTAGTTCTTTTACCAATTGCCCAAATCGCTGACGGGTTAGATGGCCGCTGGCGGCCCGTTTTGAGGGAAACAACCAGCGATTATCCTCGGGTTTCTCATCCGCTGGCATGTGATAGGCGCGGGTTACCAGATGGGCGTTCAGGGCCTGTCGGGCTGGGTCCCCCATGGGGACCATGCGCTCTTTTCCGCCCTTCCCACGGACCAAGACAAAGCGTCGCTGGCGGTCAATGGCTGTCAGCGGCAAGCCAACCAGTTCGGACACCCGCAAACCCGTGGCATATAACAGCTCTACTAGACAAATCAGACGATTGCGATCGGCGGCCTCCCATTTTTCGGTGGCCTCAAGCAACGCTTCGACCTCCTCTTGGCTCAAGATTTTGGGAAGGGGGCGCCCGGGCTTTGGTGGCGCCACATGGCGGCTGGGATCATCAACGCGCAGCTGTTCTGAGATGAGAAACTGATAGAATTGTCGGAACGCCGAAAGCCGCCGGGCGGCGGTCCGTGGGCTGGTCGCGGCCGAGCGGGCGGCCCCGGGGCCTTTCATGGCCGGCTTAGGTTGGGCCAGCTGGGCGAAATACTGGTGCAGGGCGGTTTCTGAGGCCTGATCCAGGGTTTCGCCCTGGGCCTGGAGAAAGCCCTGCAAATCCGCCAAATCCCGGCGGTAGGCAGCTTTTGTGTTCGCACTGGCACCGCGTTCGGCGGTGAGCATGTCGAGGAACAAGTCGAGCACAGCAGGCGTGGCTGGCGATGGTTTTGGTGGTCGACCGGCTTTTTTGCGAGGAGGGCTGTCATAACGGCTCTCGATGCGGCGGCCACTGTCAGCACCCGTGCCATTGCCTGTGCCGGTGGCTTTTGATGATGTGGATTTACCGCGGGATGCCGATGACGCCATCGAGGCCAAGCTCCGTCGCCTTTGCCAACACAACAGCGCGCGCAAAGCGCCGTGCTTCTTCCTCCAGACCGACACGATAGAGGCTGCCGGTCAACAAATTCACGAGCACTGGTGACAGGCTTGCCATCCCTTGGTTGCCCGCCAGCAACAGGGCGGCTAGCACCACTTGGGCTTGACCGGTGGTATCAGCGGGGGCGGTTAACAGCGTGGTTAAGGCGGCGATATTGGCTTGGTCCTGGCCCAGCCCGACCATGGTGGCTGATTGGGCGATGCCGGTGGGTTGCTCACGCTGCAAGGCTTGTTGTGCCGCGCGGGCCACGGGCAGTAGATCAGCATAAAGCGCGGTGTTTGGCATGGTGGCGGGGGTGCCGCTGCGGCGATCCATCTGGCGGATGAACTGGCCGATGGCGGCGGCAGGGCGCTGGCTGGTTTGCCGTAACCACGGCACCGCTCGTTCGGCGTCGTCCAAGGCGCTGAACAGCAAGAACGCGGCGGGGGCAATGGCGTTAGTGCCTGGCCCGGGTTCCACGCTGGCGATCATCTCAGCGAGCAATTCGGTCACGCCACCAGCGACTGGTTTCGCATCGGCCCAGGCGGTGGCCAACAATTCGGCCTTGGCCGCGTCGATGGCCTCGGAGGCGGCTGCTTCCAAAAGCAGGCTAATCCGGTTGCCGCCGGGCAGGTCCGCTTCATCACGGCCCAGGGGGTCAATCAGATCTTCGGTTTCAAAGCCAGCCAGGGCAATACGGTCGCGTAGTTCGTCGCCATTCAACCACCCGGCTTGGGCCAGGGCCACCGCGTAACTTAAGGCGGGGGTGCGTTGTTTCAGGGGGGCTTGTTGTTGGTTGAGCCAGATCAATCGGTCGCGCAAGGATGCAGTTTCAGGCACCGTTAACCCCAAGCGGCTTAATAGGGCGAAAGCCATGGGGTTGGTGATGGCATCAAGCCCAGCAAAGGGGGCATCCTGGTCATCGAAGGCTGCGGACGCATCATCGATCACCAGGGCATTCGCCGCGATGAACAAGATCTCGGGCGTATTACCCGTCTCACGCAATAAATTACTAAGGAAACCCACCGCACCCCGGTTGCCGTCGAGCGCCTGGCATACCAGATCAACTCGTTCCCAAAACCCATCGGGCGGGCTCGCCGCGCGGTCGACTTCACGCAACACAGCGCAGGCGCTGGCGGTATCACCGGCGAGCAAATCAGCGGTGGCCATCAGCCGTTGTGCTCGGTCCTCATCTTGTGGGCGGGCGGCCTCTGCCAGGTTGCGGGCGTGGTTAAAGTAGCCCAACTGCAAGAGTGCTTGCACCCGTTCGAAGGCGAAATCCTCGCTGGCCATGGCCGGTGGTTTCACCGTGCTGGTGAGCACCCGGCGGGCTAATTCACGCAGCTCCACCAGCTGACTATCATTGGGTAAATCGGCCAGTAACGCTGACGCCAGCGCACCATCAATGCCTTGCCAGATATCCAGCGGCAAACCACCATCACGCCCAGGGTCTAAAACCCCAATCCCCCGGGCTGTGGCATTGCCGGTGAGCGGCTCCAAGGGTTGGGCGCTGATCTCAGCTTGGCTGACCGCTGGCAGGCTGGCCCATAACCATAAGCCCATCAGGGCGCATGATGTGAGGGCTTTGCACAGCTGTTTTGCTGGTTTTTGAGGCATAAATTTTGCCATGGCCGCCACCTAATTATTGGGGTTGTATGGCGCTTTTGCTAAGCGGGATTTTCACCGTGGCTGTGGGGGCCGGTAGATCAGCGCTGCCCAAATAGAAGATGCCTCCCGCAACCAGCGCCACGGTGAGCACCAGCACAAGCCCCGTGAATTTCAATAGGATGCTGCCGCGTTGTCGGGTAGCGCATCGGGGGCGGGCCGAGTGGTGATCAGATGTATGGCCATGGGCATGGTGGCTATGGATTGGTTTGGTAAACCAGCGGCTAGCGGGCCAGGATTTCGGTGGCATAGACTTCATCACAGGATCAGAATGTTCGGGGCGGTGGGTGTAGTATCGACAGCTTTACGGCGTTTTAAAGGCTATTCCCGAGGCGTTCGACATATTTCTGGCCACCGATGCTTCGCAACATGTATTTTAATGGAACGGTCAATTTCTGGGCTTATCCGCTGTTTTACTAAAAAAAACGCGGGTAAATCCGGTTGCTCCCTTGCCCCTGGGCCAGGAAGCCTCTAAAGAACGGCTCAAGCGCCGCCGAACGGCCCGCAGTACCTTGCTTTTTTTAGGTAGTTGCCGTGATGCCGGTTTCATGTGAAGGGTCCTAGGCCCTGGTGGGTGCAACGAACAACGAACGACGTGAGTTTGTCATGGTGTCGATTGCTGATTTAAATCGCTCTATCGTTATGGTTGGCCTGATGGGCGCCGGTAAGAGTTCCATTGGTCGCCGCTTGGCAAACCGCCTCGGCCTGCCTTTTGTTGATGCTGATAACGAAATCGAAAAAGCGGCCGGTTGCAGTATCTCCGAGATCTTTGATCGCTTTGGCGAAAAGGCATTCCGCGATGGTGAGCGCAAGGTTATTGCCCGCCTTATGGAAGGGCCGATGCAAGTGCTCTCCACCGGTGGTGGTGCCTTCATGGATGACGATACCCGTGCCCTGATCGCCGACCAGGGCGTGTCCATTTGGTTGCGCGCTGATTTGGACCTGTTGGTCCAGCGTTGCTCGCGCCGGAACACACGCCCGCTATTAAAATCCGGCGACCCGCGCGAAATCTTGCAAAAGCTGATCGATGAGCGCTATCCGGTTTATGGCGAATCTGACATCACCGTGGATGCCGGTGACCGCGATCACGAAGACACGGTGGATCACGTGATTGATCAACTTAATGACTTCGCCCGTGCCGAACAAGCCATGGCACGCCAGCCAGAACATGCCGGTGCCGGTGGCTAACCAACCCCCAGTGTTAACCGCGTCCCCTGCGTCTTACCAAGCCGCTGATCTGGCCGCGCCTGCACCCGATATGGCCACGGGCGTTACTAGCCTAGACGTGGCGCTCGGCGCACGCAGTTACCCCATCATTATCGGGCCAAAGGTGCTCGAGGGGGCCGGGCCACGCCTCGCCGCCCGCTTTCCAACACAACGGTTTGCCCCGATCGTGGACGCGACTTTGACCGATAACCATTGGCCGGTCTTGGCCACGTCTTTTGCAGCCGCTGGCTGTACAGTTGCTGAGCCGATTTTCATCCCATCGGGGGAAGCCAGCAAAAGCTGGGATGGCCTCAAACTGGCGGTGGAGGGGTTGCTCGACCGTGGGGTTGATCGGCGCAGTGTGGTTGTTGCCATGGGCGGTGGTGTGATCGGTGATTTGGCGGGTTTTGCCGCCGCATCGGTGATGCGCGGCGTCGATTTTGTGCAAATCCCCACCACGTTGCTGGCGCAAGTCGATAGCTCTGTGGGCGGTAAAACCGGCATTAACGCCAAGCAGGGCAAGAATTTGGTTGGTGCGTTCCATCAACCCCGTGACGTGTTGATCGATATCGATACTTTATCCAGCCTCCCGGACCGGGAGATGCGGGCGGGCTATGCCGAAATCGTGAAATACGGCCTGTTGGGTGATCGTGGTTTTTTTGAGTGGTTAGAGACGAATGGCCGCGCCGTTTTGGCGCGTGAGCCTGCGGCCTTAACCCAGGCGATAAAACAAAGCTGTGCTGCCAAGGCTGCCATAGTGGCGGCTGATGAGCGCGAGGCAGGGGCTCGCGCGCTGCTCAATCTCGGCCATACCTTTGCCCATGCTTTAGAGGCGGAAGCAGGCTATGACGGGTCTTTATTGCATGGTGAAGCGGTATCAATCGGCCTGTCACTTGCGTTCCGGCTATCGGTAGCGCTGGGCCATTGTGACGGCGA
The DNA here is from genome assembly GCA_039814445.1 of Pseudomonadota bacterium. GTDB lineage: Bacteria > Pseudomonadota > Alphaproteobacteria > TMED2 > TMED2 > TMED2. The sequence continues at coordinate 4,604 of JBCCBF010000052.1, read as the reverse complement.
TCCCGTTGTGGTGGTTGATGACCACTTGACCAGCCTGGGCATGCCCGTACTCCCACACCAGGGAGCCTGGCGCCAAAGCTTGTCAGCTGATCGCTTGCTACGCCATATGGCGATCGACAAGAAAGCCGTTGATGGTGCGCTTACCTTTATTTTGGCCCGTGATATCGGCGATGCGTTCGTCGCCCATGAGGTGGCGGCTGAGGCTGTTCGCCCGGTACTTGATGAGTTTTTGAGCCGGGTGGCGCTGGCCTCTTGATATGCCTAATCTTATCGTGTTGGTCATGACTGCCCGCCTAACCCATCAATTTTCACCCTTAACAAGAGCATAGTGAACCCATGGATATCTGGCTGACTGCCGGTGCCGTAACCGTATTGATGATCCTTTCTGGCTTTTTCTCCGGCTCTGAGACGGCGCTGACGGCGGCGTCACGGGCCAAGATGCACCAACTGGCCGAAGCCGGGAACCGCCGGGCTGATATTGTGAACCGGTTGCGTGAGAGCAAAGAGCGGCTGATTGGCGGTATTTTGCTAGGCAATAACCTGGTGAACATCCTGGCCACGGCCCTGACCTCTAGCCTGATGATCCAGCTATTTGGTGAGGCTGGCGTTGCTTATGCCACCATCGGGATGACCGTTCTGGTGCTGATTTTCGCGGAAGTCCTGCCAAAAACCTATGCGATCCGCCATGCGGATAGTGCGGCTGTTTTGGTGGCACCTGTGATCCGGGCGGTGGTGTTTGTGCTCTCGCCCATCACGGTCAGCATTACCGGTATTGTGCGGCAGATCCTAAAGCTATTCGGCGATACGGGTGATCAGGTCGGACTTGCCGGTAATTTGGATGAGCTGCGCGGGGCGATTGAACTACACCGGGCCGAGGATGAGGTCGAAAAGCAGGAAATTCGCCATGAACGATTGATGCTGCGCTCGGTGCTGGAACTGCAAGAGATTGAGGTGGATGAGATCATGACCCACCGCCGGCATATGGCCACCATTGACCTCAAGGACAGTAACCAAGAGATCGTGAACCAGGTGCTAGATTCCCAGCACACACGCTTGCCGGTGTTTGATGACGACCCGGACAATATTGTCGGCGTACTTCACGCCAAAGACTTGTTGCGCGCGGTGCGGTCCGATGGGCAAAGCATCGATGATCTGGATATTGCTGGGATTGCCAGTAAGCCCTGGTTTATCCCGGACACCACCAGCCTGTTTGACCAATTGCATGAATTCCGCGAGCGCCGTGAGCATTTCGCCTTGGTGATCGACGAGTACGGGTCCTTACAGGGGGTCGTGACCTTAGAGGATATTCTAGAAGAAATTGTCGGTGAGATTGATGATGAACATGACGCGCCCGTTGCGGGTGTTCGCCAGGAATCTGATGGTAGTTTCTTGGTCCAAGGGTCAGTGACGATCCGTGATTTGAACCGGGAATATGAATGGAAACTACCGACCGAGGATTACGCCACGGCCGCGGGTTTGGTGCTCCATGAAGCCCGCCGGATCCCCGAGGTTGGCCAAACTTATGTGTTTTACGGTTTGTCGTTTGAGATCCTGCGCCGCCAGCGCAACCAAATCACCCTGTTGCGTATTCGGCCGATCCAGACCGATAGGCCCACGGATACGGTGGCGGTGCCCGAAGCATAAATGGCTGGGGGTCAGTGATGGACGATCTTACGGGGCGTGGTTACGGGGCGTGGCCGTAATGGCGGCGGCTAGTCCGGGCGCTGGCGGGTCGTGGGGCCGCCGTGGTGGGCACAAGGACCGGACGCCCGGTGCGCTGGGCTTCGCGTTGGGGCTTGATACCGGCGAATACCTGCTTTGAGGCTTCGACCAGATTCAGGCCAGCCAAGGCCTCAAACCACCGTTCACCGAATTCTTCAAAGGCGGGGGCGGTGGACAGCAGAAAGCGCTGGCGTAACGGTGGGATAAACACGGCTTTCGCTGAGCGCTCTGGGACAAAGTTTTGCTGGTGCAAAAGATTAACTAATTGCCCCATGGAAAACGGCACGCCATGGCCAAATGGGGTGTGCTCGCCCCGGGCCCAAAACCCACGGCGGTTTGGCGCGATCACCATCAACCGGCCTTGGCCCGCCAGCACGCGCCAGATTTCCTGCATCAAAACCGGTAGCTGGGTCGAGCATTCCACCGCGTGGCACAGAATAATCCGGTCTAGCGAGGCATCCTCAAAGGGTAATTCATGTTCATGGGCCAGGATGACCGCCCGTTTCTTTCCATGATCGGGCCAGGCCATGACCCCCTGGGCCGCCGGCATGACTAAGAACCGGTAATCAGTTTGCTCTTCATAAGCCTTGAGCAACGGCCCCGCATACCCAAACCCCATGATCGACTGGCCCGCCAAATCGGGCCACATCTGCCGTAACCGCCGACGCAAAAGACGCTGGGCCACCAGCCCAAGCCGGTCGCGGTAAAACTCATGAAGATCAAGCACATCCCGATACATGGGCGGCAGTTTAACAGGTCAGGACAAAAACTGCGCTGGTAAACCACCAATAGACGATAGGGCCGAGTGGAGGCGGACTAATGGCGGCGCGGTTAAAGCAGTTGGTCTTGAATGGCGCTGATTAACGGGGCGTCCGCCGGGGGCATCGGGTAATCGCGCAATTGGGCGGGTTTGACCCAGGCAATTTCCTGGCCTTCCATGGGTTCCACCGCGCCTGACCATTTGCGACAGATATAGAGCGGCATCATCAAGTGAAAATCCGCATAGGCATGGGAGGCGAAGGTGAGGGGGTGCAAGCACTTGACTTGGGTGTGAACATTGAGTTCTTCTTGCAGCTCACGGATCACAGCGTCTTCGGGTGTCTCGCCCGGGTTGAGCTTGCCGCCAGGAAACTCCCACAAACCGCCCAGATGCTTGCCCTGGGGGCGCCGCGCTAGCAACACGCGGTTATCATCATCGACCAAAACCGCGGCGGCGACCAAAAGGATTGGTTTGTCACGCTGGCCAGCCAGGCTGACCGTTTCGGTATCACTGCTCATCTGTCTTCATCTTTCGCGGTGGCGCTAGGGCGGGTTGGGGGTGGGCGGTAATCATCCCTGTTTAATCGAAAATGAGGGCCTTGCAATCGGCCATCGCGGGGTGGGTGCAGATAAATTTGATCGCCAATCGCGTGAAAGCCACAGGCTAAGAGCAACCCACCGGATCGTGCATTATCGGGATGAATGCCCGCCTCAAACCGTTTGAAGTGGCAGGTGTCAAAGCCGAAGCGAAGAACACTGTGCATCATCTCGCGCCCAAAGCCTTGGCGCCAGCGTTCGGGCACCAGCCAATAACCCAGAATACCAGTATCCTCACTGACCCGGGTAATGCCAATGCCGCCGATCAAATCGCCGCCGCATAAGGCGACAAAGGGATAGGCGCTATCCCGCTGCCAATTATCCTGGCTGATACTGACCCATCGGATCGCGTCATGGGGCCCATAGGGAAAGGGTACCCGCGCCAGCCATTGGGATACCCGTTGATCGTTTAACGCGGCGACCAGGCGGTCTTGGTCAGCGGCTTCGGCGCACCGCAATACTAAGCGTTCAGAGTGCAGGGGCACGGGGTCCATGGGCTGTAAACCAACAATGGCTTAGCTGCGGTAATCCGCATTGATCTTGATGTAATCATGGGTCAGATCACAGGTCCATACCCGGCCCTTGCCGCGCCCTTGGCCCAGATCAACACCAATCTCAATCTCTTGTCCGGCCATATGGGCAGCCACGGGGGCTTCGTCGTAATCCTGGACCCGCTCACCATCCGCGGCAATGGTGATGCCGCCAACGCTGATTTTAAGTTTCTGCTGGTCAAACGGCACGCCAGCCTTGCCCGCCGCCATGACAATGCGTCCCCAATTGGCGTCTTCACCGGCAATGGCGGTTTTCACCAGGGGTGAGTTGGCGATACTCATCGCCACCTGGCGCGCGGCTTTGGTCGACCGGGCACTGGTGACGGTGATGTCGACAAACTTACTCGCTCCCTCACCATCGCGCACAATCTGGCACGCGAGATCTTCCATCACCCGGTAAAGGGCGAGGCGTAAAGTGCTAACACCCGGGTCACGCAGGCTGGTGATCGGCTTGTGCCCAGCCTGACCCGTGGCAGCCATGAGCACCGTATCGCTGGTCGAGGTATCGCCATCCACCGTAATGCAATTAAAGCTACGATCATTCGCCGTGGTCAGCAGCCGCTGTAAGACAGGCTGGCTAACCGCCGCATCGGTGTAGAGAAAGCCCAGCATGGTGGCCATATTCGGCGCGATCATCCCAGAGCCTTTAGCAATGCCACTGATGGTCACGGTCTCACCACCGATTTTGCAGGTGGTGCTGGCCCCTTTGGGAAAGGTATCGGTGGTCATAATTGACTTGGCCGCCGCTTCCCACAGCTTGCCATCATCACTGGGGGCCAGTTTCGGCATCACGCCATCGAGGGCCGAGGCAATGAAGTTCGCTGGTAATGGCTCACCGATAACGCCGGTCGAGGCCACAAACACCTCCGAGGCCGCCACGTCGCGCTGTAATACCTGTTCGGCCTGTTGGGCGGTGGCATAGACCGTGGCTTCCACCAATCGGTCACCCGCATCCCCGGTAAAGGCATTGGCGTT
>JBCCBF010000314.1:0-3330 GCA_039814445.1 Pseudomonadota bacterium | reverse complement strand
AAACCCCTTCCTCTGTGAGACGAACGGTCTAACATCGCGTTCTAAGACACGAAGCAGATAAGCGTACAAGCACTGCAAATCAGCAGGGCCGGCCCCACACCATATTGGCCCGCTGCGTGGCGAAGTGCCCGTTGTTTGGTATCAGTGACACTCAGATTTTCCCGGTACCGCAAGCCAAAATGGATGGCGAAATCAACCGCTAAGCCAACGAATAGCACGGCAAAGGCAACGGATATGAGGTTGAGGCTGCCAACCACGAGGGTGGCAAGCCCGGCTGTGATCACCAGGCCGGTTATCAGAGTGATCAAAATAGCCGCGATCAAGCTGATCGACGCCAGGCCAACGCCCAGGATAAGGGTCACAAGCACCAGGGACAAAATACCAGCCAGCCCGGCACCGATCACGACGGTTTCCATCTCTTCCTGGGCCAAAACCGGTTCGCCTGTGAGAAACGTGGTGACCGCATCTGCCGGGCTTGTTTGTTCGTCAGCGAGTTGGTTCTTGGCCGCTTCAATGGCGTTGATGGCCTGTTCGGCGGGGCGTAGGGATGTGGTGTCTAGGATCGGATAAATCGTGACGATCTCACGATAAAACCCAGCTATGGCCGGATCTTGGGTGGTCGCTGGCGCATCGGTGTCGCCGGGGGTGTTCCCGGGCGTCATCGAGAACAGTGCTTCCCAATTCGCGTAAACCGGTTCGCCCGCCTGGTAACGTTCGAGTGTCTCAGCCAAGAGGGTAAGCAATGGGTCCAGGCGGGCCAGGGCATCTTCCCCCACTTGCTCATCCAATACCGCCTCCAAACTGGTGCGATAGAGATCAGCGAGACCCGTTAGGTTTGGGTCCAATACCAAGCGCGCCAAGAGGGGTTGGGCCTCAGCCAAGGCCTGGCTCAAGGCATCAAGCTCTGCGAGGCTCAGGAACAACAGGCCGTGTTCTTCAAAAAACGGTAAGCCTGCGGTGTATTGCACATCGAGAAACCGGGTTGGCTGATCTTCAAGCAACCCGGCTAAACGCTGGGCTTTCTCGCGCGCTAAGGCGGGGTGGTTGGCATCCACAATGGCAATAATGGCGCCCCGCGGGTCGGGGAAGACACGCACATAGGCTTCATAATGCTGTCGAAACGGCTCTCGCTTATCGAACATCGCCGTTGTGTCTGTGTCCAAGGTGAGCTGGTTTGCTGTGAACCAACCAGCCGCCACGGCCACGGCGACAAAGGCCATAATCACCGGCAACGCAAAGCGCGTGGCGACGCCACATAAGCCCTGTAAAACGGGGCCAATCAGGGCCGAGTAGCCACGATCATGAGCCTGGCTTTCGGCCACGCCACCAAAGGCGCTACCAGGTGGGCTGGCAGGCGTGTTGTCGGCTGAATGATCGGGGGGCGTGGTCACCATAAAGGGGCGTTAATGGGGGTAATGGAGGTAAATTGGTAGGTAACAAGCTGTAATTATCGGGGGCCGCGAACTATCTCGGCTGCAGACATAACCCAACTTAGGTCGCTGGCGAGGTTTTAGGGCCGCAATATTTAAGGCACGAGACAATCTATAAACTGGACGCGGCGGTTTTGTAACGGGCAACTGGTGATGCGCTCACTTTGCCGCGTGGCTGTGCTGTTTTGCCCGGCATCTTGTTAGCATGGGATAAAGCCTCATATACAGGTCAAAGAACAGATAAACCAGGGTCCACTGTGCTTTCAAAATACTTTAAAATGGCTTCTTATGCTTTTGTTTTTTCATTGTTTTTGCCAATGTCTGCAGAGGCTTCTGACGCCTTGCAAGCGGCGCGGGCGCAGATTGATGCGTTGAACGCCGTCCTGGCCGTGGACGCAACAGAAGCAGCGGCCGGCGACTATCAAACCCGGTATAACGAAATCTTGCCTGTGGTGCAGGCTGTCTACGATGCGCCCACGATGGCGCGGCTTATGGTAGGGCGCCAGGCCTGGTCCGATTTTGACACCGATCAGCGCCGTGATTTAGCGATGGCGATCGAAAAGTTGAGCGTATCAGCCTATGCCAGCCGATTTAACACGCTCACAGCCCAGCAATTTTCCGTGACCGACACGGCTGAAGGCCCCCGAAATACCGTCGTGGTCACAACAAAAATTGAACCAGACCAAAGGGATAGCGTCGATATCGCTTATATTTTGCGGGATAATGATGGGCGATGGCAGATCATCGATGTCTTTATCAATGGACAGTATAGTGAAGTGGCACGACGGCGCTCGGATTTCTCTGCTGTGCTTCGTGATGACGGTCTTGAGGGGCTATTAGCCCGTATCGATGAGTTGGTGGCAAACTACCGTGATGACTTCCAAACCCAACCAGGTGGCTAGAAACGGCCAGCGATCGGCGCGCCCATGGCCTTGGCTATTGGTGGCGTTGTTGGTGACCTTTGTGGCGGTGACGCTCATGCCCATCGCCGCCCAGGCCCAGCATGGGTATGACAGCCTGCCGGCTCGTATTGCCATGGTGCCTGAGCAAACCACCTTGGAGCCAGGTGGCACCGTGTGGCTGGCCCTCGATATTGAGTTGGCGCCGGGGTGGCATACCTATTGGGAGAACCCCGGTGATTCTGGGCTGCCGACCGAGATTGACTGGTTGTTGCCTGAGGGTTTTAGCGCCGGCGAGCCGCTTTACCCCGTGCCAGAGCGCCAACCATTCGGCCCGATCATCAATTATGGTTTTGATACCCGCACGACGATCTTGTGGCCGGTGCAAGTGGCCGATGACCTCGAACTGGGTGAGACTTACTATGTGTCGGGGCAGGTGGATTACCTGGTATGCGCGGAGATTTGTATTCCTGCCCAGAATAGCTTTGACCTGGATTTTACCTATACCGGTGCCGCGCCGTTGATCGATAGCCCCATGGCGCCGTTCTTCCAGGAAGCGCGCGCCAACCTGCCTCAGCCATTACCGACACAAAGCCAGGTGGCTCCCTTGGAGGGTAGTGATGATCTGGTGCTTAAAATCCCGGCTTTTGTGGAAGGGGTCGACCAGCTCACCGATTGGTACTTTTTCCCAACCCACGAAAAGCTGATCGATCACGGCATGCCACAAGAGGCTATTTACAACGCTGAGCAACAGCTGGTCATGATCAAATTGCCAGCGACTTGGAAAGGTACTGAAGGTATCGAGCGGCCCGCGGTGATCAGCGGTGTGGTGACTATGATCGACCGGTCGAGCGGCAATCCCATCCGTCTGGGGTTCAGCCTGGATGCGCCCATGGTGGCGGCGGGCAGTGCCGTGGCGGCGTCCATGGCGTTGCTGGCCGATGACCCTGGTGCCGATGCCCTTGGCATTGGTCTGGCGGGCTTGCTGGCCATGGCGTTTT
>JBCCBF010000012.1:0-20349 GCA_039814445.1 Pseudomonadota bacterium | reverse complement strand
GCGGCCTGATTTGTCGGAGGATGAATTCTATGCCGCTGATTTGATTGGGCTGAAAGCGATCACATCGGCCGGGCAGGCCCTGGGCCGGGTAACCAGCCTTGATGATTATGGTGCGGGTCCCTTGCTTGAAATTGCCCTGGATGCAGGCGGCGTCCCGTTGATTGTGCCGTTCACTAAACAAGTGGTGCCGGTGATTGATATGGATGGCTCACAGATCACGGTTGACCCACCGCCAGGCTATCTCGATCCCCCCAAGCAAGCCGGCGACACGCCATGACGATAGCGCCCAAAAAACCAAGCGATGGGGCCGTAAGCGGTTGGCAGGCGACGATCCTCACCCTCTTCCCGGAGATGTTTCCAGGCCCCTTGGGACATTCCTTGGCGGGGAGAGCACTTAATACTGGACGTTGGGGGCTGAAACCGGTAGATATCCGCGCCTACGCGACCGATAAACACGCCACGGTTGACGCGACACCCTATGGGGGTGGCGCCGGCATGGTGCTGAAACCCGATGTGATCGATCGCGCAGTTGCCGATAGCGGACCTCATCATCGCTTGATTTACATGTCGCCCCGGGGGCGGTTGCTGGATCAAGCCTTGGCGGTGGAACTGGCCCAATCGCCAGGTGTCACTATCCTCTGCGGTCGGTATGAAGGGGTCGACCAACGGGTCCTCGATGCCAATGGTTTTGAGGATATATCGGTCGGCGATTACATCGTATCAGGCGGCGAGATGGCCGCCATGGTGCTGATGGACACCGTGATCCGGTTGTTGCCTGAGGTGATTGGCAATAGCGAGACCCACGATGAAGAGAGTTTTCAGGGCGGGTTGCTTGAATACCCGCACTACACCCGGCCGGCGGTTTGGACCGATCGGCAGGGCATAAACCGGGAAGTCCCGGCCGTGCTAACCTCCGGTCACCATGCCGAGGTGAAACGCTGGCGTCTTTCTGAGGCAGAAGCTATAACCCGCACCCGGCGGCCCGATCTGTGGGATGCCTATCGCGGTGACAGGGATTTGGATTAAGAGCCATTGGCTCATGTGACGTGAATAACCGGCTTGGGTCAGGGGTTGTGAAACGAACTGGGACAAGCCACGGGAAGGATTAAAACGATGAACGTAATTAAAAAGATTGAAGCGGCCGAAGTTGAGCGCCTCACCGCTGACCGTGCGATCCCGGATTTCGATCCCGGTGACACCGTGAAAGTGAACGTGAAAGTGGTCGAGGGCAGCCGTGAGCGGGTCCAGGCCTATGAAGGTGTGGTGATCGCTAAGAAAGGCGAAGGAATCAACGCTTCTTTCACTGTGCGTAAAATCTCCTACGGCGAAGGTGTTGAGCGGGTGTTCCCCTTGTACTCACCCCGTCTGGCTTCGATCGAAGTGGTCCGCCGCGGTGACGTCCGCCGGGCCGAGCTTTACTACCTGCGCGACCGTCGCGGTAAGTCAGCCCGGATCGCCGAGCGCACCACCGGCCACGGCATCGAGCCGCGCGTGAGCAAAAAAGCCACGAAAAAAGCCGCCAACGCCGACGGCTAAGAGCCACGGGCTCATTTGAATTTAAAAAAGGGCTGCGTCCGGTGGGTTGCGGCCCTTTTTCATTGTCAGAAGGTGAAGATTTCAGCCGTTTCAAGATCACGTATTCTGGAGACGGTCGCACCATCCCACTCATAAGAAAAATGCTTACCTTGAATGGGTATGCCGCAAATATCGGGCCAATAAAGGCCAACACATTGTCCAGTAGGGGCACGTACGCTGTCGTAAACACAACCATCGAAGCCCTGCTGACGCCAAGTCTGGCCCTGTTGCTGAGCATGGCGCCAATCATCAGGATCAAGAATCTGATCCTTATCCGTCAATGCTGTGATATTAACTAATGCGGCGTCGATTTTACCGATTAGCTGCCGAAAATCAGATGTCCAGCCGGGCGCCTCATTCGTTCTGGCCATGAAGCGCGCGTGGTGATGCGCCGTTTCAAAAAGAGCAACCTCCAACCGGTCACCAGCATAGTACAAGCCATAACTGCCATCGGAGAATCGGCTTGGCCGATCAGGCGACACATGTACAAAAGGTGCCATTGCCCATGAAGCACCGGGGCCAGATACGCGCCTACCCTCTGGAACCAGAGACAAATCACCAATATCAGCGATAATCCGTGGATTCATCTTGGATTCCGCTGAGGCAATAGCCTCCCAATCCGTCGGATCTGCGATGTCTTCAAAAAGGTCTATCGGCGGAAATCTTGAGCGTATTATTCGGTGGGTTTGCGGCCAAACTATCTTCCGCGTGGGAGTCGTCACCAGGCACCACGCTCCGCGTCAAGGTAAGCCCGTACCGTGATGATGTCAGTGAGATCACCCCTTAACATTACATCAAGCGCTGACATGCCGCCAAAAGCGTCGTTAGGGCGCTTAATCCACCCGTAGCCACGCTCTGGATCACGGAAAATAATCCGCAGTGCTTTATGAATACTCATCAAATGCGCTAATCGACTCTTCTGATCATGCGAAACCCGCCCGATTTTTTTGTTTTTCCACCGGTCCCAAGTGCTTGTAGAAAGCCCACCCAAAAGCACACGTGCTGGCTCGTGTTTAACGCCCCATTTATCAAATAAATTCACCACAGCACGGGCCATGGCAGCAGCTTCCTCATCGGTAATTTCAGGCCGATCAGGTGCTGCTGGGGTTTTGGTTTCTAAGCGCAGTCTACTCATATTTCTCTCACGTCATTTGATATAATATGATGTATTATTCATCAAATGACAAGTTTGCGCAGTCTGGCTTATCCGGCCTTCACCAATCCACCGACCTTGCCGCCGAGCTTTACCAGCGCTTTCAGCACGGGCTTCGGCAACCGTTTTACCTGGTCGTACCATCCGGCCATTTGGCCCAGGAGGGTGTCGAGGCCTTGGAGGCGTTTTAGGACTTGTTTGTCGGCCTGGCCTTCGGCTTCGATCTCGGTGACGGCGGCTTGAAGCATGGCCATGGCGGGATCGATTTCCCGTTGTTTGCGGGCCTCTGACAGGCGCATCATGACTTCCCAGGGGTCGGTTTCCGCCGCATAGAAATCGCGGCGATCGCCTTTGACCGGCTCTGGGGCGATGAGTTGGTAACTCAACAGCTCTTTGATGCTGTTGCTGACATTCGACCGGGCCAGGTTAAGGTCGCGCGCGATGTCTTCTGCCGTGACCGGTGCGGTCGCCAAATACATATAGGCATGGATTTGCGCCACCGAGCGGTTTACGCCCCAACGCGATCCCATCTCCCCCCATTGTAAAATAAATCGTTCCGTCGCCGGGGTCATACACGCTCACATTTGTCATTCATTTCTGTGTATTCAGAAATAAGGCGATATGTCATCCGTGACAAGGATTTCCTGTGGTCGGCTGACCGTGCCACCTGACCATGTCACTCGACCCTAGATCACGCGAGCGCTGGCAATTGCGAGCGCTGGCAATTCCGGGAAAGGGTGCGTGGCCACGCCCTAGGCCGATTGAAATGACCCTTACATGCCCGCCATGCCGCGTGGTTCCACGTCAAAGGCTTGCAAAACCCGCATCTGTGATGATTTATAAGAGTTCTAAACAAGCTTTATACCCACGGGCCTGACACGGGATTAAACGCCATGGCACAACCGCGCACCTTGTACGACAAAATCTGGGATCTGCATGTGGTCAACCAGGAAGATGATGGCACCTGTGTGCTCTATATCGACCGGCATTTGGTTCATGAGGTAACCAGCCCGCAAGCGTTTGAGGGCCTGCGCATGGCGGGCCGTCCCGTGCGGCGTCCGGATGCGACCCTGGCGGTGGTGGATCATAACGTGCCCACCGTTGATCGGGACCAAGGCATCGCCGATCCTGAAAGCCGCCTCCAGGTTGAAACCCTGGCCAAGAACACCGAAGAATTTGGCATCCAATATTTTGGCATCAACGATAAGCGCCAGGGGATCGTCCATATCATCGGCCCCGAACAAGGCATGACCCAGCCCGGCATGACCATCGTATGTGGTGACAGCCACACTTCAACCCATGGGGCGTTTGGTGCCTTGGCCTTTGGTATTGGCACGTCCGAGGTCGAACACGTTCTGGCGACCCAAACCCTGCTGATGAAGAAATCCAAGAACATGCGGATCACCGTTGAGGGCGCCTTGCCCTTAGGCGTGACGGCGAAAGACATGATCCTGGCGATCATCGGTGAGATCGGCACCGCCGGCGGTACCGGCCATGTGATCGAATATGCAGGGCAGGCCGTGCGTGATTTGTCCATGGAAGGCCGCATGACCATGTGCAACATGTCCATTGAGGGCGGTGCGCGCGCCGGCTTGATCGCCCCCGATGACACCACGTTTGACTATATCAAAGGTCGCCCGATGGCACCGGACGAGGCGCATTATGAACAAGCCGTGGAGTTTTGGCGCAGCTTGGCCTCTGATCCCGATGCGACTTACGACAAGGAAGTGGTGCTCAAGGCCGAGGATATCGCCCCCACCATCACCTGGGGCACCAGCCCCCAAGACACGGCACCAATCGACGGTTATGTGCCGAAACCCGAAGATTTCACCGATGAGAACCACCAGGATGCGGTACGCCGGTCCCTGGATTATATGGGCCTGATCGGTGGCACCAAGCTGACGGATGTGGCGATCGACAAGGTCTTTATCGGCTCGTGTACCAACGCGCGGATCGAGGATTTACGCGCGGTCGCCGCGGTGGCCAAGGGCCGTAAAGTGGCCGATAGCGTCTATGCTATGGTGGTCCCCGGTTCGGGGTTGGTGAAAGAACAAGCCGAGCAAGAAGGGCTGGATAAAATTTTGATTGAGGCTGGTTTTGACTGGCGTGAGCCCGGTTGCTCCATGTGTCTCGCCATGAACGCCGATAAGCTTGAGCCCGGTGAGCGGTGTGCCTCCACCTCAAACCGTAATTTCGAAGGCCGCCAAGGCCGCGGGGGCCGGACGCACCTGATGAGCCCCGCCATGGCCGCCGCCGCCGCCGTGACCGGCAAGCTCACGGATATCCGTGATTTAGATGGGGCGCTCGACAGTCTTGGCGTTGAAACCGTCGCAGCTTGAGTAATCCTTTTAATTCACTAACCGTCCACAGTTATCCAAGAGAATATACATATTCCCGGTTGAGTCTTCTTGCCAGTCCTTACGGGGGCATGAGATTTTGATTGTGGCGCGAGTTGCCAATATTGCTTTGTTTTTTTGAGTGCCCTTTACGCGGGGGGCGCAAGAAAGCGTTTCCGGAGCCGCTGAGCTTTCACTCAGCCGTAAGGAGATGAAACATATGCAATATGTTCTATTTCCGCCCAAAACGGAGACGTTCGCTCCTACGAACGTCTCCGTTTTGGACGGATAGAGATAGTGCGCGAGCATTATCGTTCTCTACCATTAAGGTAGTTTCGAACTGAACAGGCACTCGCGTCACTACATTGAATCACTCAGGAATCGACGTCAAACACAGAATGATACAAAACTCTTCATTTTGTTATTTCGTCTCGGGATATCACAAAAAACCCAATTTATTCAATATCTTGTTCGTGCATAAGATATTTCATGTGTACAGAGTATTGTTCTTTAATTCCGCCATATACTTCACAGTATAAATTAGGCGATCGACCGTTTGGCGGTTTGGTTGCTGTCGAGGGTTGGTTGATCTGACGCGCAGGCGGCGGCTTTGGCGGCCGTATGCCGGTTGGTTTTCCAGCCCGCCAGGTTGCTGGTGGCGTTGGTGACCGTGGCATCTAGGCCCTCGGTTCCAAAGGTGGCGCGGGCCGTTGCTTCGATATCAGCTTGGCTCTCCAGCCCTGCGCCCTGCATCACCTCATCCAGACATTTGGGGCCATGGCCGCCCATAATATCGCCCAACACGGCTGCCCGTTCGGCGGCGGGTGCATTGCGGATATGGTCGACCAAGATACGGGCCGCCATGTTTTGACCGGCCCGTCCTTGCACGGCATGGGCAGCGTTCTGGATGGTTCGGGTGTCCACTGGGGCGTTCCCTAGCCTCTCATGGCCGCTGGTGTCACGGTGGCGTAGCGCTTCAAATAGCGTCTGGGCGCCTTGATGGTGATCAAGGACACCATCCACCTGGCCGCCAAACTTCTCGGCAAAGCTCACCTCACCCTGACCATCCAGGGCGCTTGCCGCGATCTGCCCCACCGCAAAGCTATGGCGCTGGGCGGCATCATCAGCCTGTTGCACGCCTTCTGCCGTCGCGGCCAAGGCTGGATCTGACTGCTGGGTAAGATGGCTGAGGACGATATGTTGCAAAGCATAGGCCTGGATTTCAGCCATATGTTTGGGATTATCGCTGTTGGTGTTCCGGGTGCCCCATTGAATATCGTCGGCGACCGCATGACCGATTTCATGGGCTAAATAAGTGGTCGCGGTGACCGTGCTATCATGCTCGTAGTCAATTTGGGCCTTCCCGGTGTCATTCGCATTGAGGGTAAAGGCTGGTTTGCCAGTTTCCTGCTCCCACGCCTGCCACCTGGCCCAATCCTCTTCGCCCATGCGCTCAGCGCTGACAAAGAGGGGATTATTTTCGGTCATGGCGCAATCGCGGGTACGAACGCGCATCATGCGCGCTGTGCCTGGTTCAACCTCTCGGATGTTGAAACGATCGGGATCATCACAAACCGCTTTCACCCGGGCGCCGAGCTGAGGATCGAATGCCATCGCGGCCTCGACAATGACGGCTTTACTCTGGGCAACGCTCATTGGCGGGTGGTGCGGATCAGGCATCCGGTCGATGGGCTGGACGCCGGTCTCCTGCCGAGTTTTGGCCGCCAGACCAGGCAAACCGGGGTCAGAAGCCCGAGTCAGGCCTTGAATGACATAATCAGGGATACCGTCGGTTTGGGGTGTGATCATGGCCAAGCCCTGATGCCCCTATCCTGATAACGCCTTGTAATCATGGCTGAATACAATGTCCTAATGGGTTCTGCCAGCGCGAAAGGGCTGCGGAATTTGTAGGCAGTATATCAAATTTTAGTAAAATTGGGCTTGGTAAAACGGCGTTTACGAGACATGATACACATATCAGCGAGGGGTAATATGGCAAAGCAAGGGTTCATCAGCAGCAAAATTGAAATGGGTCTTGATGTGCTGGGAACAGCAGATCCTACGGGCATCGTTGATGCGGGCCATGCCATCTCACTGGCTGCGCGTGGCCGTTGGACTGATGCGGCGCTAACCGGGGCTGGAGTGATCCCGTATATTGGCGACACCGCCAAACTTGCCAAATACGCCAAATATGCGAAGAACGCTAAAAAGATCGGTAATCTGCCGGGCGTGAGCGATCTGAAAGATGGGCTGGATGGTGCCATTGATCAGGGCGTGCATAAGATGGCGAAAGGTGGCCTGCATGGCCCTATGTCATCGGCATCCCCCATGGGTATGCTGAAGCCGGGTGGCGTGGGTGCATGGCGTGCCCTGCGCCAAGCAAACCAGATGCTCCATGATACCGGCCATACGGTCCATCAAACAGCTGGTATGGACCAACGGGAAAATACCCGCCGCTTCGCGCCCCGCTAAGATTGCACGGTTTTCAGTCCGATCAATCTGATTGATCGCATCATGATAATCATGGATGTAGAGGTAAAAACGCAGTCGAGCGTCACGCCATGATCGGCAGGATTAAACCAAACCATTGTGACCGAGTTGCTGTAAACCGAGGCGTGCTTTGGTGCCGATTGGTATTAGCGCTTGATATCGAAAACGCGCTCTAGCGCACCCGGGCGATCGCAAAGCCGTCATGGCTCTTCGCGCCGATTTGTTGCAAGGCGATGGCGTCCAGCTGGTCATGGGTGGCCAAGGTCGCGTTGAAGTCTCGCACGGCCTGGGCGGCTATACGTTCATCCTCATCGGCGACACGGGCTGGGTCGAGCACCTGGCCCCGGCGCACCACATTATCGGCGATGATCACACTGCCCGGTCGGGTCAAGCGCAACGCCCAATCGAGATAGGCTGAGTAATTCACCTTATCGGCATCAATGAAGACCAGGTCAAAGGGCGGGTCACCCTCCAGGCTCGGAAGGGTGTCCAGCGCTGGGCCTTGATGGCAGGTGATGCGGTCACTGAGGTCGGCTAGGTCGAAATGCTGCTGGGCGAGCGCTGCGTGTTTGGCTTCAAATTCTAGGGTGATCAACTGCCCATCGGCGGGCAGGGCGCGGGCCAGCCATAGGCTGCTGTAACCGGTCAGGGTGCCGATCTCGAGCACTCGTTTGGCGCCGGTTATTTGCACCATCAGCATTAGGAACTTGCCTTGAAGCGCTGAGACTTGGATCGCGGGAATCTGGGCGGCCTCACTATTGGCTAGCACCTGGTTGAGCACCGGGTCTTCGCCGATGAACAGGTCTTCAAGATACTGGTCAACCTGACCAAAAAGATGGTGATCGGACATCGGACGTCACGGGGCCTGCGGTGGGGTGGTGATTGCGTTATACTGATACGCAGAATTGAGGACACTATGGCGATAAACTGGAAATTGATGGATGCCAAGCTGCAATGGGCCGATGAGGGCCGATTGCTGGTGGAATTGCCTGAAGATCAGGCCGGGGATCAGGCGGGTGCGATCGCCCGCGAGAAACCACGGGTGCCGCCGGGCCAAACTCTGACCAAGGGGTTCCCGGTGCTGAGCATTGATGACAACCCGCTAGTACGGCGGCGGGATTGGCAGCTAGTCCTGGGCGGTCATGTACGGCGCAAGATCCATTGGGATTGGCAGGATTTCCAAACCGCCCCGCAACAGCCATGGCAGACCGATATCCATTGCGTCACCGGTTGGTCAAAGCTGGATACGCTGTGGCATGGGGTGTCGAGCCAAGCGATTATCAACGCGGTCCAGCCCTTGCCCGGCGCCAAATTCGTTACCTTGCGGTCCTATGATGGCTATGCCACCTCGCTTGATATGGCCGATTTCTGCCATGAGGGCGTATTCCTGGCGAGCCATTATGACGGCCAACCCCTGACCCGGGAACATGGCGGACCGGTGCGCTTGATCGTGCCCCATCTCTACCTGTGGAAGAGCGCCAAATGGTTGCGCCAGATCTGGTTCACTGACAAGGAACACCGGGGCACCTGGGAAGCCCGTGGTTATCACCGTCGCGGCGATCCCTGGCGCCAAGAGCGGTATGAATAAGCCGCATCGGTGCCGTGCGTTCACCCATAAAGCGTTAAAATAACTTGCGCTTTCATCCCTGGCGTGGTGTTTACGCCGTGTCGACGCCGCGCGTAGAGAGCGATGGGAACCCTGTTTACAGGCCCCGAACACGCTAGCGGTCGGTCGAGGCGGCTTTTTAACTTTGTTGTACAAGCCACGCCCGCTGGGCCTCAGAACCAGCCCTGATTTTGGCAGCTGCCCTGCGCCACGCTTCCTTTGTGATAAACCCATGCGACCAGTGTGATCCATCCTCAAGGATGTTGATCACGGCTGATATGCGATGCGCTTTGCCCAACGCTGGTCGCCGATGAAAGAACAGTCCCTTGACGATATTTTCTGATCTCGGCCTTGCCGAGCCTATTTTACGCGCAGTAACCGACACCGGTTATACCGCCCCCACCCCAATCCAAGCCCAGGTTATCCCGGCCATGCTTGACGGCCAGGATGTGGTCGGCATTGCCCAAACCGGCACCGGCAAAACCGCGGCCTTTGTGCTGCCTATCCTCCATAAGCTCGCCAGCGATGACGACAAGGTCGGCCACCGGCGGGTCAAGGTTTTGATGATGGTGCCGACCCGGGAATTGGCCACTCAAATCGCTGACGGGCTGAAAATCTATGGCAAACATATCAATGTTAAATCCACCGTTGTGGTGGGCGGGGTCAAGCCAGGGGGCCAGCTCAAAGCCTTGGCCAATGGCTTGGATATTGTGATTGCGACCCCAGGTCGATTGCTTGACCACCTGCAATCGGGTGCGGTGCGGTTGGATAAAACCACCACGGTGATTTTGGATGAAGCGGATCAAATGCTTGATCTGGGCTTCATGCCAGCGATCCGTAAGATCATGGCGAAACTACCGCGCCAGCGGCAAACCGCCATGCTATCGGCCACGATGCCAAAGCAAATCCGTAATCTAGCCGATGATTTTTTGAACAACCCGGTGGAGGTCTCTGTGGCCCCGGCCGCCAAGCCCATCGAGAAAATTGATCAATCGGTTTGTTTCGTGCCTGCCAAAGCCAAGCGCGCGGTGCTGGTGCAATTATTGGCTGACCGGGAAGTCGAGCGGGCCATTGTGTTCACCCGCACCAAGCATGGTGCTGACCGGGTCGTTAAGTATCTGGACAAGGCAGGTTTATTGGCGGCGGCGATCCATGGCAATAAAAGTCAGAATAACCGACAAAAGACATTGAATGCGTTCCGCGCTGGCCAGCTTCCAATCCTGGTCGCCACCGATGTGGCCGCCCGGGGCATTGATATTGACGATGTCAGCCATGTGATTAATTACGAACTGCCCAATGTGGCGGAATCTTATGTTCACCGCATTGGTCGAACCGCGCGGGCTGGCCGTAGTGGTGTGGCCATTGCCCTGTGTGATCCCTCTGAACGCAAGCATTTACGTGGGATCGAGCGGTTGACCAAGGTCAAGCTGGCGGTGCGTGACATCAGCGTCGATGATGCCATGGAAGCCGAATTGGCCGCCCAGGCCCTGGCCACCGAGCAACGGGGTGCAGCGCCCCAAGAAGAACAGGACCGTGATGACCATCGTGGGCGTTCCCAGGGCAAGCGGCGTGGTCCGTCATCACGTCAGCGCCATAAGTCCGGGAAAAAGCCTCAGCATCGCCAGGATCGTTCACACGCTGACAAGCCGAAAGCGGCCGAGAGCACCGACGAGCACCATAAGCCGTCCAAGCCCAAGCCCCAACGCCATCGCAGCCGGGCAACCCAACGGAAGAACCGCAAAATCTTCAATAAAACAAACCGGCAAAAGCAGGCTCAAAATCAGAACCAAAACCAGCCTGGCAGCCCGGGCCAAGCGTCCCAGGGTGAATCTGGCACCAGTGACAAGGACGATCGGAATAAAGCCGCCTAATCAAGCTTTTGGTGCGTGAGGGATGCGCCGCCATCGACCTCGACTGCCGGTGATTTCACCGGCTTTTGCTCGGCAATTTCAACCCGGTTGCGGCCTTTATCCTTCGCTAGGTAAAGGGCACCATCCGCGCGCTTCATAAGCGTTGAGAAGCTGTCGCTGCGCAGTAGATTGGCAACGCCAAAGCTACACGTCACATGGATGTTGTTGCCATCGCTGTCGATCCGCAACCGACTGATGCGTTGACGCAAACGTTCAGCAAATTGCTTAATGCCGTCAATATCGGTTTCGGGCGAGGCAATACAGAATTCCTCGCCTCCCCAGCGGCAGTGAATGTCACTAGATTCCCGTACGGTGTTTCGGATGATGGCGGCCATGGCAACCAACACTTCATCACCCATGGGATGACCATATTGGTCATTAATCCGCTTGAAATGATCGATGTCGAAGATGATGAGAGAGAGTGGCCGCTCAAACCGTAGAGCGCGGCTGACTTCTTGGGCCGTGCGGCGCATGAAGCACTGGCGATTGGGTAACCGGGTTAGGGAATCAGTCATGGCCAATTGGCGTAAATCGGCCTCCAATATCTGACGACGGTTTATCTCGGCCTCTAACCGAAAGCGCGCTTCTTGGTGGTCCTGGGCGGCGGCCTCGGCGACTTCGCGCTGGCGTTCTAGAAGAAAATTCAGTTCTTCCAATTCATGGGTGCGGTTGCGCAGTTGTTCTTCAGCTTGTTTTTGCGGGGTGATGTCTTGTTGGATCGACATATAGCGCGTGGGCTTGCCATCGGTGTCGTATTGCGCCGAGATGGATATACGGGCCCAATATTTCTCGCCCTGGCGGTTATAATTTAGGACCTCCTCGGTCACCGGTTTACCCGTGGCGAGGGTTTTTCGGATGCTGGCCGACACATCCAAATCAGTTTCCGGGCCGTGTAATAATTCCTTCGGTTTTCGGCCGCGCATTTCCTCCAGGCTGTAGCCGCTCAATTTTTTCATGGAGGCGTTAATCCATTCGATACGCCCATCGGCATCGGCCAAAATCACCCCTTCTGGCGTGTCCCGGATAAAATCGCTGATCAGGGCATTATGCTTGGCTGTATCGGTGTCATCGGTGATGTCTTGAAACACCCCAATCACCGATTTCACCACACCATCCACCAATTGCGGCATGCCATGGGACCGGACACGGCGGGTGACGCCATCGGTGCGGATTAAATCCACTTCAATGGACCAGGGTTCGCCGGTGGCAATGGATTGTTCCAGCTGTCCTTTGACAATACTGCGATCTTTGCTGCGATAGGCACTGATCGCCATATCGATATCCGGGGCCACAGCGCCGGGTTCATAGCCATAAATGCGGTAAATTTGGTCGGACCAGAACAGCTCACTGCGCAAAAGGTCGTAATTCCAAAACCCAATATTAGCCCATTGTTCGGTGCAGTAGAGCAAGGTGGCGATGTGGCTTAAAGAGAGGCCGGAGAATTGATCGGTATTTTCATCAAATTCTATAGTGATCGGGGTCAGCGGTTGAACAGAAGGCATGATGAAAAGCTCTTGGTTTATAAGATGTTCCATGTCGCAATACCGTTAAAAATACCGGTGGTATTGCCCTGTTAATTATGAGGTCAGCGGGTGACGTCTGCTGATCATGGAAATTAAGCATGCAAGAGCTTGGTTAACAAAAAGCTGATTTGGTGCGGGGACATTCATAGATATGCCAGCGCTACTGGGGCATCATCGCCCTGGGGCATCGTGTCGTGATGCTGGCGGCGGTGGGTTTAATTAGCGGCGTCGAGTTTAAGGGCGCGCTGATGCGACGACCCGTGGCCGGTCCGGGCGCGGCTCAAACCCGCAATCGGCCTCTTCTTGGGTGATTGGCTCGCCTTGCTTATAGGCGCGGAACCGTTGCATGGCGCCGTTGCCTTGCCGGCCCAGGGCGATTTCACCATTGGTCAGGGTCACATCACTGGCGTCAACCTGACCCCCCACAACCGTGCGACCTGGGTGGTCCTCGGTAATCGGGTGGGTATAGGCATAACCCTCAAGGCCACTGCCTAAAATATTCCGACCGACAGAGAAATTATCAGCAATAACGCTCGATCCGTAATTGCTTGAGAAATTACCGGTGACACAGACTTCTTGCCCCATCAGGTGACCGCCACCGCGGCCGTAATCCTCTGTGGCAAAGCGCCAGAAATTGGCATGGCCGTTAATCAGAATCTGGCTCGTGCCCGCAGCCCCTAAATGGCTGTCGGTCAGGGTAACATCACCATGGATAATGATTTTGCCCTCATTAACCTGGGCATCCCACACATTCTCAGCCGCCCTGTCCTCTTTCGCCCGGGCATGCAGCCAGACATTTTCACCGGTCACGCTGCCCATCACTTCGATATGGTCGGCGATCACGTGCAAATGGCGGCCTTTCACATCACCAATGACCCGAATGGCTTGATCAAATTCCATGGTACCGCGGAGCTCGGATGCAGGGATTTCCTTGATCGGGCCCACATCGGCTTCTTGCAGTCGTGCGACGGATTCCGGGGCGGCTTGGGCCAGGTGATACATGGGCCCTGCCTCATCGGCCATAGCCGGCCCGCTGGGCAGCACTTGGCCTAGAGACATCAGGCCTATGAGCGCGCCTCGGGCTAATCTTTGCGGGATTGATGACGCCATGGTGGGTTTAGTGTTCTTTCACTTGATATATCTCAATCATATCGCAACTCATGGAAAAAGCGCAAAAGCTATCTTATGCCCGTGATTAAGCGATTCGCCATTGATCCAGCGCCCTCGATCCATTCCTGGTGATCCATATCCCATGCTAGCCATGGGCACGGTGAGGCACGGTTATGGTTGGTGCTTGGGAGAGGGCGGCGGCGGGTTGGCAATTCACTTCTTCTGGTAAGACCGGGAAGCTGCGCCGTTGGCCCAGGATTTCAGTGTTCTGGCCCATGATTGGTCCAGCAATGCTGACTTCACCATTGGTAATCCGGATGTCATCACCGAAAACACCGCCACCGATCAGGGTGCGACCGTGGAAGCGTGGCACCTCACCTTGTTCACGGATGTGTTCCATGGCGGGGATCACCGAATAGATGCCTAAACTCATGTTTGATCCCGTGACATTGCGCCCGACCCGCAATTCATCGGCGCCAAGCGTGACCGTGTAGGGAACGCCCTCACCGGCAAGATTGCCCGCCACGCAGACTTCTCGGCCGATCAACGTGGTGCTGAGCAGTGGGCTATTGGCTTGGAAGCCGCCCAAAGAGGCATTGCCCATAATTGTCAGCTCGCCCGTGCCTGCGCCACCGAGGCGGCTGTTTAGGACGTTGACATCGCCGTGGATAAACAACCGGCCACGATGGTTCGCCACATCCTGTAGATCGACCGGCTCGGGGTCTGCTGTCCATAAGCGGATATTGGCACCCGTGACCGCTCCAAAGATTTCGATGTCGGGTGCTCGGATCTCGATATCGGGCCCATTCCCCATGATGTTGCCATGAATTTGCACGGGCCCGTCATGGGTGATCATGGCGCCATTGCTTAAATCAGCGGCATCAATCACCAGGGTCCCGGGCACCGCTTGGTTGACCGATGGCATCGTCGCCTGAGCCTGCAAAAGGTAGGGTGACAGGCCTTCGGCATAGCTCATGCCTGAGGGCAGTGCCATTGCGACGGTGAGGGCGGTTAGCCCCGCGCCTTTGGTAAATGGGTGTCTGGCCACGGTTATGATCCAGCGTTAAACATGCATAGGCTGGATCATGCGCCCATTAAAAGAAAGCGCAAACGATAGTCAAAACGCTATAAAATGAACTTGGACAGATCGGCGTCTTTGGCCAACTCACCAACCCGCTCGGTTACCATGGCGGCATCGATGGTAATCGTCTCGCCCTTGCGGTCGGAGGCCGTGTAGCTGATCTCTTCAAGCAAGCGTTCCATTACGGTTTGTAAGCGACGGGCGCCGATATTCTCAACCGATGAATTGATCTGAACCGTGAGGCTGGCGAGCGCATCGATGGCATCATCGGTGATATCCAGGGTCACGCCTTCGGTGTTCATCAACGCCACATATTGCTTGATCAAGCTTGCTTCTGGCTCGGTGAGAATTCGGCGGAAATCGTCTTCTGTGAGGGCCTTAAGCTCAACCCGGATCGGCAAACGGCCCTGGAGTTCGGGTAGCATATCCGAGGGTTTCGCCACGTGAAAAGCGCCCGAGGCGATGAACAGGATATGATCGGTTTTAATCGCGCCATATTTGGTTGACACCGTGGTGCCTTCGATCAGGGGTAACAGATCACGCTGCACCCCTTCGCGGCTCACATCCCCGCCCCGCTGCTCGGCGCGGGCTGAGATCTTGTCAATTTCATCCAAGAAGACAATGCCGTTTTGCTCGACCATGTCTTTCGCTTCATCAACCACCTTGTCATCGTCAAGCAGCTTGTCGGCCTCTTCAGCCACCAGGATTTCATAGCTTTCCTTCACCGACATGCGACGTTTCTTGGTCGGTGTGGCAAAGGCTTTGCCCAGCATATCTTGCAGGTTGATCATGCCCATCTGTGCGCCGGGCATGCCGGGGATATCAATCGTGGGCATGCCACCGCCACCGGTGTCAGCCACATCGATCTCAATCTCACGCTCATCCATCTCACCGGCCCGCAGGCGATCCCGGAATTTAAGCCGGGTTTCTTCTGATGCTTGATCGCCGACCAGGGCATCAATCACCCGTTCTTCGGCCCGCAATTCAGCCTTGGCGTGAACGGCCTTGCGCTGTTTGTCTTTAGTCATGGTAATCGCCGCTTCGATCAGGTCGCGGACGATCTGTTCCACATCCCGGCCCACATAACCGACCTCGGTAAACTTGGTGGCCTCGATCTTGATGAACGGGGCTTCGGCCAGCTTGGCCAAGCGGCGCGCAATCTCGGTCTTACCGCAACCGGTGGGGCCGATCATCAGGATGTTTTTGGGCAGCACTTCTTCCCGCATGGGGCTTTCTAGCTGTTGCCGCCGCCAGCGGTTACGCAGGGCAATAGCCACGGCACGCTTGGCGTCGTTCTGGCCGATGATATAGCGGTCGAGTTCGGAGACGATCTCACGCGGGGAAAAAGCAGTCATAGGGTCTCTCACGGCCTTTGATGGCCTCAACGGATCACTGCTCGGTATCGAGCTCTTCGATCGTCAAGTTGTGGTTGGTATAAACACAGATATCGCCCGCAATTTGCATCGCTTTTTCCACGATATCGCGGGCGCTTAAATCGTCGCGGTCGATCAGGGCGCGGGCAGCAGCCAGGGCGTAATTGCCGCCCGATCCAATGCCGATCACCCCATCATCAGGCTCCAGCACATCACCATTACCGGTGATCACCAGGCTGGTTTTGGCGTCTGATACCGCCATCAACGCTTCAAGCCGGCGTAAATACCGATCAGTGCGCCAATCCTTGGCCAATTCCACCGCGGCACGGGTCAGCTGGCCTGGATAGGTCTCCAGCTTGCTTTCAAGCCGTTCAAACAGGGTGAAGGCATCAGCGGTGGCACCGGCAAAGCCTGCGATGACTTCGCCTTTGCCTAAGGTGCGTACCTTGCGCGCGCTGCCTTTCATGACCGTGTCACCCATGGATACTTGGCCATCCCCACCTATCACCGTTTTACCGGCTTTTCGAACGCACAGAATGGTGGTGCCATGCCAATCGACGGTACCGTGGGAAGAGGAAGATGAGGACATATGATCAGAACCAGAACAAGTAAGCTTAAGCCGGTAGATATGGAGCGGCCTGGCTCAGGTCAAGTTTCGGGCCGCTTACTTATCGGATATCTGCGGTTTCCCACCATTGCGGTTTGGGGGCTTATAGCGGCTGGCTATCCGCGACACCGATAAACCGCTCGATCAGATCGGCAGTGGCTTGCATGGCGGTGGGCCAGTCATCCAGAAGCTTGCGGTTAAACGTCACCTCGGCCTGTACGTTCTTATTCACCCGCAATCGTGCCTGGCATTGATGCGGGGCGGCGGGCAAGGGCAGTTTCACGCACAGCATCCAGGCGAGTGGCGTTGCGGCCTCATCCACTGGGATCAGTAATTCCCCGTGATCCAGGCGCGGAAAGCCCCCCAAATCTGGCGGCATAACCGGCATGGTGGGGTTTGTGTTCGCCGTGGGGTCTTGGCTTGTGTCGGGTGCGGGTGAGGCGCCATAGATCCGTAGGCCACCATCGGGGGTTAAGCCCCGGTCATGGGGGTTCATGCGCAGTTGGGTTTGCTTGAGCCGGTCCATATCCAGGCCGGTATTCCCGGCGATCTGCAAGGTAATCAATCGGTCAAACTGGCCGATCATCACGGCGGCTGGATCATCGTTCGGCCCGATGGCAAAAGTCTCGGGTTCCATACAGGCCGGTTTTAAGCTGGGCCAGATTGCCCGGATCACCAAACTCACCGTTTCAGTTTTGTAATGTTCTGGCGGGATGGGCAAATAGGGGATGGGCACGGTTATAGGCACCGGATCCGCCGCATTGCTTTTGAGGCTCTCCACATTGAACAGCTCGAATTCGAGCGCTTTGCCTTGCTGATCACAGCTGGGGTTGAACGCCGTGGCTTGGCCTGGCGTCACCACTAAAGCCGTTTGGGCGAGCAGCCAGGCTATAACGGGGGCTGGGGGCGGGTTGCGAAGGGATGCCATGACCTGTCCTAACATGAGTGGGGGCCGCCGCGTGCCGGCTAGATCGTGAGCTGGGCAGACGGGCTGTTGGGCCGACGCCTATTGGGTCAATGCCTACTGGGTCGATGCCGATAAAACCCGCAACGGGGTGAAACAAACCAGCCCATCAGCCTGGCCCAGAGTAACACCAAGACGCGATCCTTGGGGTTTTATCTCAGGGTCATCATCAGGCACCGCGAAACCCAGCAGATTGCCGCTGGAGTCGAGAATGATCCCCCCGCCTTGATCGGGGTGACGGTTGAGCATCGTGGTCTGGGCGATGGGGAAATCAGCCTGAAAACTGACCGATGGCAGGGTTTGACCATTGGCCAAGCGGCGTTCGGCACAGCGATCGCTGATAATACCCCGGCTGATCGCTGGCTCCATGGGTTCACCCTGGGCATAGGGTAAGGTGATGGCATAGATGGCGTCACCAATCGCTGGCTGGGCGGTCGCCAAGGGCAATTGCCCAAGGGCGAGAAAATCATCATTAAGCGGCGAAGAATTTAAGGTGACAGCCTTGAATACCGGCATGCCTGCCCGTTTTGCGCCCCGGTGCCAGCGGCCCTGATAGCGGTCACCGACCGTGGTCAGAATGCTGCCGATGCTGGGGCTTTCCGGGCCGTTGCGAAGCCCCGTATGGGGGATGAAAGCCATCGCCTCAGACCCGGTTTTTTCCACCACCACACCCAAGATGGGGCCGCGGTCGGTATCAATTTGCACCATGGCCGCCAAAAGCCGGCCCGCATGGCGGTTGATGGAACCGGTCAAGCCGGGGCTTTGATGGGCCAGAAGCGAGGCCATCACTGCATCATGGCTGGTTGTCCGCTCGACCACGCCCCCGGCTGTGCTAGCGACCCGATGGGCTGTGAGGCTCACCTGTCCCTGGCTCTGGTCATGTCGGGCTGGGTTACTTTGGCTTAGATTGCCTAGGCCCGCATTCTTAGGCGCCTGATCGTCGAGCGTCTGATCCTCAAAGGGCTGGTTAGGGTCTAGTCGCGTTAAATCCGTGGTGGTCACCGGTGGCCGTGGCGCTGCTTGAGGGCCTTTACCATCGGGGGCTAAAGCGGCGCGTTGCTGGTCCATGAGCGCCTGGGCAAAGGCGTCCAAGGCGCTATCAAACGCCGCGGTGGCCAGCACAACACGGCCGTAACGGGCGGCGCCCTCCAGCTCGGCCGCCCCCTCGGTATGGTCGGCGAGGACCACCCGCCCGGTTTTATCGGTCGCTTGCCAACGCACCCTCACATAGGCCTGGCCGCTCTCGCCATTCTTAAGCCCGGTCCAAAAGTTATTCTCCCGGCATAATGAGATACGCAGATCGGTAACCCACGCATCAATGACCAACTGGTCGCCCCGGGGCAGGGCTACTTGTTCGCCTTGGGCAACAAAGCCCGCGGCACTTAAAACCGCCGGGGCGGCCTGTTTCCAACGGCCATAGATGCCCGTGCGTTGCAGGTCTGTCCGGTAGAGCTTGTTGTAGGGCGAGTCACATAACAGGGCCATTCGGTATTCAGCCACGGGCTCGGTCGCCACCACGGAGAACACCACATCGCCCAAATCAGCCTGAATGGGAAGCGCGCGCTGGTCCCGTTGGCTTTCTGACAGCAGGGGTGCGTTCATGGGCACATCGGGTATATCGATGCTGTTGACACAGCCGCTGATCAACACTAGCGCCCCTATCCCTAACCACGGGCGCAGGCCATTTTTTTCACGGGCGGCTATGGCCCTGTTTCGGTGCGTCATGATGATCAAGCCCCCCGGTTTAGCGATCAAAAGCCGCCAAAATATCATCATATGCTAATGCCATATCTTGCTAATATTGTCACGATCTTGCTGTTTCAAGCGGTGCTGATGCCGCGCTATCGCCATGGCATCTACCAGCCAAACACCTGAAAAGCTTGACGGGAGGCCTGCCATCATGGCCTCTCGTAAGACAGAATTTACCAGATGATTGAAAGAGTTCCCCATGGCGAGCAACCGCGCGTTGGAAAGTGCCGGCACCCCACGGACGGCCGAGATCACCCGCAACACCAAAGAGACCAAGATCAAGGTGGCGATCAATCTCGATGGAACCGGGCAAGCGGATAACCAAACCGGCATCGGCTTTTTCGATCATATGCTCGATCAGCTGGCCCGCCACAGCCTGATTGACATCACCACCAGCTGTGATGGTGATTTGCACATTGATGCCCATCACACGGTCGAGGATATCGGCTGGGCCTTAGGCGCGGCGTTGAACGAAGCCTTAGGGTCGCGGGCGGGGATCAACCGTTTTGGTAATGCTTTTACCCCAATGGATGAAGCCCTGACCCGGTGTTCGATTGATCTGTCGCAACGGCCCTTCCTAGTGTTTCGTACGAAATTCACCGCCCCGATGCTGGGCACCATGGCCACCGAATTGGTGCGTGAGTTCTTCCAAGCGTTTGCCCAGGCAGGCGGCATCACCCTGCATATCAACACGCTCTATGGTGATAATAACCACCACATCGCCGAGAGCTGCTTTAAGGCGTCGGCACGGGCGTTGTAAGAAGCCGTGGTTCACGTTCCTTAACCGTACCCCTTGTGGGTAAAGTGTCACCCACACACCATCCTCATTTCACACAGCACACCCGCACCCCCCCCCCGCCCCCGCATGGTTG
>JBCCBF010000006.1:0-23495 GCA_039814445.1 Pseudomonadota bacterium | reverse complement strand
GTCAGTATATCTTTGGGCATAGGCTGGCGCTGCCGTAACAGGTTTTGGACTTGGCGTTGGAGATCCGCCACATTCTGCGCGGTTTCCAGGCTGACATCGGCATCTTCACCACCAAATTTGAAGATACCGGTGGCGGTGCCGATGACCTCAAGCGTAACGGTCTGAGCGCTTAGGTTGTGTTGAAAGCGGGCGAACATAAACGGTTCTTATGGAGGCATTAGGTGGTGGGTGGTGTGATTGTTGGTTGGCATCACCAGTAATCACCCTGATCAGAAAAGCGGCTTAACCGCCCGGGCGCCGTTGTGACGGTATAGATTGGCGTAAGGCATCGCCATGGGACACCTTGGTCGGCTCCATCTTACGGGCCAAGAAATCATGGGTGGGTTTCGCCATGCCCTGTCGAAATTTAAAATAGGCCTGTTCCCAGGCCGGGTCGGCGCGATAGACCGGCACCGCACCACCGCGGGTAGCATGGAACTCACCGGTCGGACGGCTGCTGCGCATCTGCCCCAGCTTCTTCAAAGGCGTATAGGCTGCTTTCAGGTAATCGGCGGTGGCGCCATCCAAGGTGATGGTGGCGTCCGTAAGCACCCGGTTGATCTTGTTGGCCAACCGCGCGGCCGATTGATTGGCGAGCATGTTGCTGGTACCGCGCCGTACGTCTTTTAATCCCGTGACCAACCCCATGATCTCATAGGCTAGTGCGTCAGGCTTGGGTTTGAAAAAGCGGCTAAACAACGGGCGTCGCTCAGGTTACGGCACGATCTATTCCGTCACCGTCACCGCACCATAGGCAGTGCGCCTGAAAACACCAAAGCGAGGGCTGATATTATCAACGAGTATAAAGCGCGTTGTGGCTGGCCGATTAAGCCCCGGGGGCTCGTACTTTGCGCAAATGACCTTCTAGCAGCGCCATGGCTTCAGGCTCTTTCTTGGTCTTCTGGGCCAGTTCTTCGGGGCTCATACTGGCCGTTTCCGCGCGCAAGCCTGGGGCAAATTCATGGGAGAAGACTCGGGTTGCTAGCACGTCCAGCTTAGCGCGGGCCTGGTTGAAATCACGAGTCCATTCAGGGCGCGGATCTTGATCTTCAAAAACAGTATGCGGGCCGGTAAACAACCGGCCGTTGCCCTTACTGCTGGGCTCTTGGCTCACCGGTTTAAAGGTATCAATGCTTTGCTGGAGCAACCGTTTCACATCTGGGTGTAAGACGGGGCCTTCTTCTTTCAAGGCTTTCTCAGCCCGGTGAATGACATCACCAAGATTACTCGCTGCCAACATATTGCCGCGGCCGCCAAAGAGTTCTTTGGTGCCTTTAACGAGGCCGATGACTTCTAAGGTCACATCTTTTGCGTTGGGGCCTTTGAGCCATTCGGCGAACCCTGTAAACATCACCCATCTCCCTACAAGCTGTTATAGACTTAAGGCTATGGTTTAGGCGCGAAAGTAAGAATAAAAATTGTGTTTAAGCGATCAAAAACGCAACAATCTTAGACCATGGGGTTGGCGATCGTTTGCACTGGCTCTATCAGCTTACCAGCATCTTTGCGCAAGCTGGCTTGGTCTAAACCAAGGCCATCGCGCTTGGTGAGGGTGTCCAGCACAGCCTCAGTCTCAATGGCGAGGGCTGAGCGTGTGCGGTCAAGGGTGGCTTGCCAACGAGGGTTTACCTCATGCACCTGAACCAATGCTTCGGGGGTTCCCATGATCGTTCTTGTGGGCACAGCACTAGGAATTTCACCCAAATGCTCAAAGGCATTGCGGGCTTTGATCAAAAACTGACGGATATTGGTGTCCATGACCCCGGCCGATGATTTCAGCACCGTGGTGATGCGCTCAGCCTGCTTGGCGGCGGCTTCTCGGCCCCCTGTACCATCGAAAAAACGGCGAAATTCTTGATCGCCACGAACCAGCCCAACGGTTTCAAGCGCCACCGTATTGGCATCGGGCTTACGCAAAAATTTGCTGAAAAACTGACTAACAGCTGGTTCTGCATGGGGTGATTCGGGTTCGATCACCTGTTTTGATGGCGTGGTCGCCGCGTAGAGAATGACATTCTTGGCGTCAGCGGCGAGCGCTGCTTTAACACCGTCGAACTGCTCAGCCCATTCTGGGTTTGGCTCTTGTAACTCCGCATGGGCAGCAAACGGCGTTGGTAAGACAACAACCCCAGCATCAACGCTGCTTGGCTTATTGGCTAATTGGCTAAAGGCGCGGTGGGTGTTGACCAAAAACTGGCGGATCGTGGGGTCGATCACAGTGCCATCACCGGTCAGTACCTGCTCAATTTTCTTGGCTTGCTTGCGTGCACTTCCGGCCAGCATGACGCCGTTTTCCGGTGATTTCAGGGTGTTGGTGCCCACAATCAGCCCGGCAGTCTCCAACGCGACTTCTGTGGCACCAGGGCGTCGCAATAATTTTCCAAGCATGATGTGATCTCCCAAAATTTGGTCGGCAAAATAGTGGTGCGGTTGTATTGCTAGCGCAACCTACAGGCTGGGTTAGAAAGTGTAAAAACACTGTCGCTGAAGGCGCTGTCTGTGTTTGATGGCGCGTGATCTAGAATGGTTGTGGTTATACCGAAACCCCAGGGCGGATGGCCCTAAAGATGAGCGCAATAGCCTTGACCAAAGCGGTGCCCCAAATGGGGCGCGCGTGATGCTTGCCCGCTTAAAGTTAGTCTTCCGGCTTTGAAGGATCAGGCTGCGGAAGCTGCCCATGGGCGATTAAGAGGCAGCCGTGCCCCCGACCGTCAGACCATCGATCCGCAAGCTTGGTTGGCCAACGCCCACGGGGACCCATTGCCCGGACTTACCGCAATTGCCGATACCATTATCCAAGGCCAAATCATCGCCAATCATGGTGATCTTGCCCATGGCATCGGGACCGTTACCGATAAGGGTGGCGCCTTTGATGGCCGGGCCCAGTTTACCCTTTTCGATCAAATAGGCTTCGGTGGCGGAAAATACGAATTTACCCGAGGTGATATCCACGGACCCGCCCCCGAAATTGGCGGCATAAATACCGTGATCGACTGAAGCGATCATTTCGTCACGGGTTTTGTCACCGTTGAGCATATAGGTATTGGTCATGCGCGGCATGGGATTATGGGCATAGGATTGCCGCCGGCCGTTGCCTGTGGGCTCAACCCCCATAAGCCGGGCGTTCATGCGGTCTTGCATATAGCCCACGAGCTTCCCGTCTTCGATCAGCACATTATAGGCCGATGGGGTGCCCTCATCATCAATGGTCAGAGACCCGCGGCGGTCGCTCATGGTGCCATCATCCACCACGGTCACGCCCTTGGCGGCCACTTGTTCCCCCATCATGGAGGCAAAAGTCGAGGTGCCTTTTCGGTTAAAGTCACCCTCAAGTCCATGGCCCACGGCCTCATGCAACAACACCCCAGGCCAGCCTGAACCCAGCACGACGGGAATCTCACCGGCAGGACCGGGCACGGCGGTTAAGTTCACCAGCGCCATGCGCAAGGCTTCATCCACGGCGTGTTGCCAATATTCATCCTCGATCACTCTTGCATAGGTCATCCGGCCACCACCGCCAAAGCTGCCGCTTTCTTGTCGGTCTCCTTCACCAACAATGATTGAAATGTTCAGTCGCACTAAGGGGCGGATGTCAGCCGTGCGTGAGCCATCACCCCGCATGATTTCCACGGCGGTCCATGACCCGGCCAGATTGGCTGAGACTTGGCGCACGCGGCTGTCTTTTCCGCGGGCATAGGCATCAATGCGGCTGAGTAAATCCACCTTATGTTCAAAACCAATCAAGGGCAGGGGGTTTTGGTCCGTGTAAAGGGTGGCGCTGGGCCCTGCCGGTGCGACCGCCAGGGCGGCATTCCGGCCCGTATGGACCGAACGAACGGTTTCAATAGCGCGCTTAATGGCGGCTTCTGACAGCTCACTGGAATGGGCGTAACCAAAGCGGTCCTCGGCCACCGACCGCAACCCAAAGCCCTGGGTGGTGTCGTAACTCGCCGACTTAATACGCCCATCATCCCAGGTCAGCGCCTCAGACTGGCTATATTGTAGATATAACTCGCCATCATCGGCGCCGCGCAGGGCGTCGGCCACCAAGGTTTCAGACTGTTGCTGGTCAAGCCCCGCTTGGCGATAAAAGAGATCAGTGGTGGTATCGAGATGGCT
Organism: Pseudomonadota bacterium; assembly: GCA_039814445.1. Classification (GTDB taxonomy): domain Bacteria; phylum Pseudomonadota; class Alphaproteobacteria; order TMED2; family TMED2; genus TMED2. The sequence continues at coordinate 19,337 of JBCCBF010000006.1, read as the reverse complement.
CATGGCAAGGTCCTGGACGGCTTGGGGATGGTTGAGTGCCCTTAATATAGGGTCGGATTAGGCCGGTGGTTAACTTTTTACCACTGAAATTTTACGACCAGGCGGTGGTTGGGGCGGTAAGTGGCTTTCTTTTTGTGGCGAGCTTGGTTAAGCCAGAACGATGAGTGACGAAAAACCCATGATGCCCAGCGCGGCAAAAGACCGCCCTGGCTTTCTATCATCAGCAGAAACCGCCCAGGATATGGCCGGTGATCCCCAGACCCAGGCCGGTGAATTGCCCCTGGGTGCGCCACCAGGGACCCAGCCGCCCGAGATGCACGAGGCGGCTGAAACCAACGCCTCCATGATGTCCGAACCACAGCCCATGACGACAAACCCTGCTGCGATAGCAGGTCACGGTGCTGGACAGGGGGCAGGCCATGGCGCGAGCGATGGGGCCGCTAATAATGGTGATCCCACACCATTGGGGGCGAGTGCCTATCCGTTCCGTGATAATCCCTTATTGCCAGAAGCCATTGCCGCGGGGCGCATGCCGTTTGCCCCCGCCCTATCGGCACCAGCCAGCATCAGTCACTTTGCGACCTTGAACGATACCGCGCCGGTGGAAGCGGACCGCGAGCATTTGGGCTGGCTTTGCTACAGCTTAAGCGCCCCACCCCCAGCCCCCGATGCCACCCAACACACGATCGAATTCGATCAAATCCTGGTGCATTGGGAAAATTACGGCCCGATCTCAACCTACACGGTGGTGGATCGGCGCGGCTCTGGCGGGGCCTTTACCGCGGCCGCACTGGATGCGTTGCCCGAAGATTGGCTGTCGGGCCTAACCGGCATCCGGATGTTCGGCCTGCATGTGTATTTTGAGGAAACGAACGGTCCAGAACGCAACCCGGCATCCCTGGCCCGCCTGTTTGGCCGCGATGATTATATTGGTGCGAGCCTGGCCGGTGGTAAGGCGCGGGTCTGGGCCGATTGGCATCAAGATGATGGTTTCCCAAAGCTGTTATTGCGTGATGATGGGTTAAGCCCCCGCCAGGCGGGCCGTTTGGTCATGGATTTGGTGCGGTTCGAGGCCTCCCGGATGGCCGCCTTGACCGAACACGCCCGGCTGCGCCGCTTAGACCGGCAATTAGCCGTCTGGGAACAGCGCTTGCAACCTGATAGCGACCAAACGGCGGCGGATAGTGAGGCCATTACCATCGTACGGGCCGGGTTGTTATCCCATTACCGTGAGCGGTTGGCCCTGTCGATTTGCGATGAATATGAGGAAGCCGCCCGGGTCGCGTTACACGCGGTGGAAGAGGGGCGGCTCCCGGGTTTGGTACCACTATCGGATTATCTAGGGCATTCCATGGAAGGGGTGCATCAGGATATCAGCCAGTGGCGCGAGCGCTTTGCGTTGATTGAACGGGAATTAGAGCGGGCCGAGGCACGGTTAGAACGGGATGACCGGGATCAATTAACCGAGGCCATACAACTGCAAACAGCTGTCATGGCCCGCACGGTTCAGGCCCAAACACAAAATCGCCGCCTGTTTCAACTGTTTGGCCTGGTGGGGCTGACGACGGCTTTTGGCTTTATCGCGCGCTTAATGGCCGATGGCTTAACCAGCTTAGGCTTAGTCGAAAGCCCTGCGCTGGTGTCGCTGATTGGCCTGCCTGTGGCGTTATTGCTGGCCTATGCCTTGGTCTTTGGCACCGGTTCCAAGCGCCGTTAGGCACAGTCTTTCCCATTCCTCAGCCACCCTATTTTTGTTCAAAAAGCATCTGTTGAGACCCGTGCGTGCGTGGGCACACCTGTGGCGATTAATCCCAGGTCACTTGGCCACTCCCTTATGGATTGTTAAAGCCTCTGTGATAAATTGAGCTTAGAACGGATCAAAACAGTGAAATCTTCATCAGATTTCGCTAAGAAATCGTACAGCTAGGTTCATCGGGACAAGTGGGCAATGCATGGCCACGGTTTAATAACCAAGGTTATTAGCGCTCAAAGATAATCGCCACCAAGGTGGCATGGGAAATCAAGTGATGGTTCACAGTCTTAAGCATACTTACCGCAATATCAGACGTTTTGGTCTGTGGCTTGTGTTCGCTGGTGTCGTGGGGTGGCTCGCCATGGGCGCGCTTGCCACTAATGCCTTAGCCGATGATACGCTTGAAAATGTGGGTGTGCCTCAACCCTGGCAGCTGAATTTCCAGGATGCGGCTTCACCGGTGAAAGAACAGGTTCATGACTTCCATAACCTGCTTTTGGTAATCATCACGGCGATCAGCGTGTTTGTCATGATGCTGCTGGCCTTTGTGATTATTCGGTTTAATCACAAGACTAATCCCGAGCCATCGAAAACATCGCACAACACCTTGATTGAGGTGATCTGGACCGCGGTGCCGGTCATGAGCTTGATTGTGATCGCGGTGCCGAGCTTTTCCCTCCTGTATTACATGGACCGCACACCTGATGTGGACATGACCATCAAAACCACGGGTTACCAGTGGTATTGGACCTATGAATACCCCGATCATGAAGGGATCGAATTCACCTCAATCATGATCGCCGAGGAAGATTTAGAAGCGGGTCAGCCACGGTTGCTGGCCACCGATAATGATGTGGTCGTCCCCGTGGGCGCTAATGTGCGGCTCTTGGTGACCGCGGCCGACGTGCTGCACGCATGGGCCATGCCAGCCTTGGGGGTGAAAAAAGACGCGGTACCCGGTCGTTTGAATGAAACCTGGTTCCGGGTTGATAAGCCGGGGATGTATTACGGCCAGTGTTCTGAGATATGCGGCGAAGGCCATGGTTTTATGCCGATTTCCCTGCGTGCCGTACCGCAAGATGAATTTGACGATTGGGTTGCGCTGAAGATTGCCGAGGCTGGTGGTCAAAGCCGAACCCGTAGCTTGGCCGCGGCTGATGCAGTGGGCCAGTAAACCACAGAGATTAAGATGGGTGCCTTGTCGCCTGGGATGACCCGCTAGACACGATGACACGATTGAGTGCTGGATTGAGGATTTAAACATGGCTGCTGATCACGCCGCTGACGCACAACATCACGCTGATGACCATGATCATCACGATCATAAGCCGGGCTTTTTTGCCCGTTGGTTCTTTTCGACCAACCACAAAGATATCGGCACCCTTTACATAATATTCTCGATTGTGGCGGGTGTGATCGGTGGTGCCTTCTCCGTGATCATGCGCATGGAGCTGCAAGAGCCTGGTTATCAAATCATGACCTGGTTTTCTGAAGGTGGCCCCGGCCAGATGTGGAATGTGATCATCACAGCCCACGGCTTTATCATGGTGTTCTTTGTGGTGATGCCGGGCCTCATTGGTGGGTTTGGTAACTGGTTTGTGCCGATTATGATCGGCGCGCCGGATATGGCGTTTCCGCGCTTGAACAACATTAGTTTCTGGCTGATTGTCCCGGCCTTTTTCTTGCTGCTTGGTTCAGCCTTTGTGGGCGATGGTGCCGGGACCGGCTGGACGGTTTATCCACCGCTTTCAACCATGGGCCATCAGGGCAATCCATCGGTCGATATGGCCATTTTCGCCCTGCACTTGGCGGGGGCGTCCTCGATCTTGGGCGCGGCTAACTTCATCACCACGATTTTCAACATGCGCGCGCCAGGTATGACCCTGCATAAGATGCCGTTGTTTGTGTGGGCGATGTTGATCACCGCGTTCTTGCTGGTTCTGGCTGTGCCGGTGCTGGGCGGTGCGATTACCATGCTGCTCACCGATCGTAACTTCGGCACCTCATTCTTCGCCCCTGAGGGCGGTGGTGACCCGCTGCTTTACCAGCATTTATTCTGGTTCTTCGGGCACCCTGAGGTCTACATCATGATTTTGCCGGCCTTTGGTATTGTCAGCCACATCGTCTCGACCTTCTCGAAAAAGCCGATCTTTGGTTATCTGGGCATGGCCTATGCCATGGTGTCGATTGGCTTTATCGGCTTTATCGTGTGGGCGCACCACATGTACACAACCGGCTTGGATGTGGACACCCGGGCGTACTTTACGGCGGCAACCCTGATTATCGCCGTGCCCACGGGGGTCAAGATCTTCTCCTGGATCGCCACCATGTGGGGCGGGTCCATGAGCTTTGAGACGCCCATGTTGTTCTCGCTCGGGTTTATCTTCTTGTTCACCGTGGGTGGGGTGACCGGGGTTGTGCTGGCGAATGCTGGTATCGATACCGTGTTGCACGACACCTATTATGTGGTGGCGCACTTCCATTATGTGCTGTCGCTGGGGGCGGTTTTTGCCCTTTATGCCGGGTTCTATTACTGGATTGGTAAAATGTCCGGGCGCCAATACCCCGAATGGATGGGTAAGCTGCACTTCTGGACCACCTTTATCGGCGTGAACCTGCTGTTCTTCCCCCAACACTTCTTGGGTCTGGCGGGCATGCCACGGCGGATCCCCGACTATCCGGACGCCTATGCCGGGTGGAATGAGATCTCATCCTATGGTGCGTATATTGCGTTTGCGTCGACTATCTTCTTTGTCTTCGTCGCGTTTTATACCCTGTTCGCTGGTAAGCGCGTGGGTGCCAATTACTGGGGTGAGGGGGCGAAGACCCTGGAATGGTCGCTAAGCTCACCACCACCCTTCCACCAATTCGAAATCCAGCCCCGGGTCCGTTAACACTTTCGTGTTACCCCCCGGGCGCTGCCCATTTCACCTTTTGTGGATCGATTAAAGCGCTGATTATGACAGACCTTAGTCTGCAACAACCCGCAAAATCCCCTGTGTTTGGCCCAACGGGCCAGCCTGACGCCCCGTTGGCTGACTTCATCACGGTGTTAAAACCCCGGGTGATGTCGCTTGTGGTGTTCACGGGTTTTGCGGGGTTGCTGGCGGCACCTGGGTCCATTCACCCGTTCATGGCGGCCATTGCTGTTTTGTGCATCGCGGTGGCGGCTGGGGCGGCCGGGGCCATCAACATGTGGTATGACCGCGATATCGATGCGGTTATGACCCGCACGGCCAAGCGACCAATCCCCCAGGGGCGGATCGCCCCCGATACAGTGCTGGCCTATGGTCTGGTGCTGACGGTCTTTTCCGTGGCCATTATGGGCTTGGCGCTCAACTGGATGGCCGCGGCCTTGCTGGCTGGGGCGTCGGCTTTTTATATCGTGATCTATACCATCTGGCTTAAGCGCCGGACCCCGCAAAACATCGTGATAGGCGGCGCCGCCGGCGCGTTCCCACCAATGATCGGGTGGGCTGCAGTAACCGGTGACGTGTCTTGGACCGCTTTGGCCTTGTTCAGCATTATCTTTTTCTGGACGCCACCGCATTTCTGGGCGCTCGCCCTGTTTAAGCGCGATGATTACGCCCGGGTTAATATCCCCATGCTGCCAGTGGTGGCGGGTGAGGCGGAAACCAAGCGGCAGATGGTGCTGTATACAATCTTACTGCTGCCAATTTCCCTATCGCCCGTGGTGTTTGGGTCTCTGGGTGTTGTGTATGGCGGGATTACCGCGGTTCTGGGCCTGATGTTCTCAGGCCATGCCTTGCGGGTGCAAAAGGCTGACGGCCCCAGCACAAGCTACCGCGCGGCCAAGTCCATGTTCTGGTTCTCGATCCTGCATTTATTCTTGATGTTTGGCGCCGTGATCCTTGACCGGATGCTGGCGCTCTATGGCCTCAGCCCCTTGATGACCGATCTGGTGGCCTATCTGCCGGTGGCGGGGGTGGCCGCATGAGTGAGCCATCGAAAGTAGCCAAAGGGTCTTTGCCTTACGATGACCCCATGACAGCCGAGGATCTGGGGCAAACCGCGTCTGATCGCCCGTTTGATGGCGATTGGGTAAAACAACGGCGCTTGCGCAATTGGGCGATCCTGGCCCTGGTGGCTGCGATCTGTGTGATGTTCTATTTCATTACCATGATCCGCATCGAACAGGGCGCCCAGGCACGCATAAAGGCACAACAGGACGCCGCCCAAGCCGCGGCGGCAAGAGCCGCGATTGAACAGGCCATCACCCCGCATGTGTCGACCCCAGATGTGTCGACCTCGGATATTCCGACATCGGATTTTGCCACACCGGATATTTCCACACGCGATGAGGAGGTAGGTAATGACTGATCAACAACCTGATATCCTGCCACAAGCGGTGGATAAAGAACGCGACGATCCACGGCGTGATCAACAAGCGTTGGCGGCCAAAAATGCCCGCACCATGTTGTATTGCATGACCTTCGTCGCGTTGATGGTGGGCGTCTCTTTTGCGGCCGTCCCACTTTATGAATTGTTCTGTCGGGTGACCGGGTTTGGCGGTACGACCCAAGTGGCCGATGCTGAGCTTGATGATAGTGCGGCTACCGGGCGGATGATCAGCGTGCGGTTTAACGCCGATACCGATCCGCGCTTGCCCTGGAAATTCCAGGCGGAACAGACCGAAATCGATGTGGAAATTGGCCGGTCGGCCATGGCTTATTACACGATTGAGAACCGTACCGCGCGACCCAGCACAGGCATGGCGGTCTATAATGTGACCCCACTAAAAGCGGGCAAGTATTTCCATAAGGTCCAGTGTTTCTGCTTTGATGAGCAGACCCTGGAGGCTGGCGCAGCGGTTGATATGCCGGTGCTGTTTTATGTCGATCCTGAGATACTTGAGGACCGCAAGATGAATGACGTGGACACCATTACCCTGTCCTATACCTTCTTTAACGCGGGTGAGGATTTACAGGACAAGGTGGGCGCGTTTTATGAGATGAGTGAAGCCACAGGCGCCATGGTTGGCGGACATGTGGGCAGCGCCACCAATTGATTATGATGATAAACCCGTCATAAGCTGGCCAATCAGCAGACGGTATAACGGGACGATAAGGACGTAAAAACCATGGCAGAACCGGTCTATGAAATTGTTGAGGACGGCCCCCGCCACCCTTATCACATCTTAAATCCAAGCCCTTGGCCGTTCCTCAGTTCTTTTGCCGCCGGTTTTATGGCGGTGGGCGCTGTGATTTACATGAACAGTGGCAGCTTTTTGTGGCTGGCCTTAGGTACCTTATCCGTCATTGCCTGCATGATTGGCTGGTGGCGTGAGGTGATCCATGAAGCGGTGGTGGAGAAAGCCCATACGGTGATTGCCAAGATTGGTATGCGGTACGGCATGTTGTTGTTCATAGCCTCTGAGGTGATGTTCTTTGTGGCGTTCTTCTGGTCGTATTTTAACGCAAGCTTGTTCCCGACCGATGTGGTCGGTGGCGTGTGGCCGCCCACAGGTATCGAAACCGTTGATCCGTTTGACCTGCCCTTGATGCTAACCCTGATCCTGTTGTTGTCCGGTTGCACCGTGACCTGGGCGCACCACGCGATTATGGAAGGCAATGTGAAGGACATGAAAAACGCCCTGGCCCTGACGGTTGGCTTGGGTGTGATCTTCACCGGGTTCCAGGCCTATGAATACGCCCATGTGACCTTTGGCTTCACCGATGGCGTTTATGCCTCAAACTTTTACATGGCTACGGGTTTCCACGGCTTTCATGTGATTGTCGGTACGATATTCCTGGCGGTTTGTTGGTGGCGCGCCCATCGCGGGCATTTCACGAAAGAAAGCCATTTTGGCTTTGAGGCGGCGGCCTGGTATTGGCACTTCGTTGATGTGGTCTGGTTGTTCCTGTTTGTCTCCATTTATTGGTGGGGCGCGTAACCCGCGCTGCTACCTTTTACCCTCCGGCTTGAGACGAGAAGGCGAGGCCCCATGACCGCGGAGCGAAGTTCATGACCGCGGAACCAATTTGGTGGGTGGCTGGCCTGCGTTGTCGCTGTCCCCAATGTGGCGAGGGCAGAATTTTTAACGGGTTTTTGCAGGTCAAAGATCAATGTGATGTGTGCCAATTCGAGCTGGGTAAGCACGATAGCGGTGATGGACCAGCCTTCTTTGTGCTCTCTATCCTGTGCGGTGTGGTGACACCGATCGCCCTAATCGTGAACATGAATATGACCATCCCCCTCTGGGTGAACGCGGTGTTATGGGGGGCGATTATATTGGGGGCTACCCTCGCCATGTTGCGCCCGGCCTTTGGTTTAATGATCGCGGTTCAGTACCGGTCCCGGGCCGGGAGTGGCGAGTGGGATTTGCCCCCCGACCCTCGTGAACCGGGACGCAAGCCAGCACCTGGCCCAGACCAGCGGTTAGACGACCCCGACGACAAAGCCCCAAACTCGTAAAAGACCTAAACACATAAAAGAATATTGATGCCCTCCCTCGCGCGTTTCAAACCGGGCCTGATGCCCAGCCTCTTTGTTCTGGTGTCCTTGGCCGTGTTGGTCTCCCTCGGCACTTGGCAGATGCAACGTCTGGCTTGGAAAACCGATCTGATCAGCACCATCGAATCCCGCGCCTTGGCTGATCCGATCAGCCTGCCTTCGGCCCCGTTTGCTGATCGTTTGAACCATCAGGCCGTCACCGTTCAGGGCCTGTGGCTCGCGGGGACAGAACAATTCGTCCCGGCAAAAGTTCATGAGCGGGAATTGGGCGAATGGTTGCTGCAAGTGATGGCGCTTGATGATGGCCGCCAGCTGCTTATCAACCGGGGATGGGTGCCGCTTTGTTGGCGTGAGGATACCTGCCGCCAGCCTGACCCCGCGACCGAAACAACCGTGACGGGTATTTTGCGGTTCGGTTTTGAACAAGGCCCCATGGTGCCCGATAATGAGCCTGACCAGGCCCGTTGGTATTGGCTTGACGTGCCCGCGATTGAGCAAGCTTTGGCCATTGGCGATTTGGTGCCTGGCGTGATCTTTGCCCAAGGGGCGCCCGGGGATGCCACGCCGCCAATCCCACAAATCCCGGCCCTTAACCTGCGCAATCAGCATTTACAATACGCCATGACCTGGTACAGCCTCGCCCTCGTCTTGCTTGGTATTTACGGCGCCTATGGCTTAAGCCGTGGCCGTACGCCCCAGCGTGATGATGACGAGCCAAGCCAGTGATCACGACCCAACCAAATGACAAAGAATAACCCTATGACCGTTATTGACCGTACGACTGATCCCGCCCCGCAAGAAGGCCATGCCTATGCGGCACTTGAAGTGGAATTTGCCCGGATGGCGGATATTGGCCAGGCTTTGGGTGTATTGGGCTGGGACCGGGCTGTGATGATGCCGAAAGGGGCGGCCCGGGATCGTGGGGATCAGGTGGCCACCCTCAGTGGCCTCGCCCATGCCATGTTAACCACGCCTGCCATGGCCGACCGGCTTGATGAGGCCGAAGCCAATGCCGACCAGCTATCGCCCATGGCGCGTGCCAATCTGCGGGAAATGCGCCGGGCTCACCGGCATGCCACAGCCCTGCCGCAAGCCTTGGTAGAGGCCATGAGCCGGGCTACCACAAAATCTGAGATGGTCTGGCGTGAGGCGCGGGCAAAAGCTGATTTCGCCATGATGCGCCCTGAGCTTGAAGCCGTCTTGACGTTGACTATTGAAAAGGCGCAAGCCAAGGCTGCGGCGTTTGGCTGTGATCCTTACACAGCCCTGCTCGATAGCTATGACCCCGGTATGACGCCGGCGGTTATTGACGATCTGTTTGATGATTTGACCGATTTCTTGCCCGGTTTCCTGGGCCAGGTGCAAGAACGCCAGGCGCAGCAACAGCCACCAACCCTGCCCCGCGGCCCATACCCAATCCCCGCCCAGCGTGATTTGGGGTTGGCGTTGATGACCGCTGCGGGTTTTGATTTTGATCGCGGTCGTTTGGATGTCTCAACCCATCCGTTTTGTGGCGGTGGTGGCCCCAACGATATCCGCATCACCACACGCTATGATGAAGCTGATTTTAGCTCGGCCCTCATGGGGGTGATGCATGAAACCGGCCATGCGCTGTACGAAGCGGGCCTGCCTGATGATTGGCGGCGGCAACCGGTGGGGACGGCGCGGGGCATGACCATGCATGAAAGCCAATCCCTGTTGATTGAGATGCAAGCCTGCCGCAGCGCTGGTTTTATGCAATTCCTGGCCCCTCAACTGGCCGCGAATTTTGGTGCTAGCGCCGATGGGTGGACCCCGGATGCGCTGCACTATCATTACACACGGGTGGCCCCTGGTTTCATTCGTGTGGATGCCGATGAGGTGACCTATCCGGCCCATGTGATCTTACGTTACCGGTTGGAACGCGCGATGATCGCCGGTGATCTGACGATTGCTGACTTGCCAGGCGCCTGGAATGCTGGCTTGCACGAGCTGCTTGGCATTACCCCGCCCGATGATGGGGTTGGCTGCCTACAGGATATTCATTGGCCCGATGGGGCGTTTGGGTACTTCCCCACCTATACGCTTGGGGCCTTAACTGCGGCGCAATTGTTCGCGGCGATCCGCCGGGATTTGCCCCATGTGGAACAGGATCTGGGTCGTGGTGATTTCACCGCCTTGCTCACCTGGCTGCGCAAACACATCCATGGCCGTGGCAGTGTTACAGACACCATGACCATCATCGCCGATGCGACGGGTGAGGCGTTAAGCACATCAGCCTTTAAACAGCACCTGAAAACGCGCTACTTATCGTAAAGGCAACCTGGCTCGTCTGTGTTATGACCGGGTTCGATCTCTAACTTTTTGATGTGAACGATCATGCAATATGTATCGACCCGTGGTGCCGCCCCGGCGTTAAGCTTTACCGAAGCCTTGGTCACCGGGCTCGCCAGTGATGGTGGTCTCTATGTGCCCCAGGATTGGCCCCGTTTTACCGCCGATGAGCTGCGGGCGCTGCGCAACGCCAGCTATGGCGAGATTGCGGTGGCGGTGTTGGAGCGGTTCACCGGCGACACCCTGGATCATGACGCGCTTAAAGCAGATATCGACCAGGCCTATGGCCGGTTCCGCCACCAGGCGGTGACACCCCTGGTCCAGCTTGATGCTGATGATTGGTTGCTGGAGCTTTTCCACGGCCCCACCTTGGCCTTCAAGGATGTGGCGTTACAGCTGTTGGGGCGGTTCTTTGACCGGGTGTTGGCCGCACAGAATAAACGCGTCACGGTGGTGGGGGCCACATCGGGTGATACCGGGTCCGCCGCCATGGAAGCCTGCCGGGATCTATCGCGGGTGGATACCTTTATCCTGTTCCCCGAGGGCCGCGTATCGGATGTGCAGCGGCGCCAGATGACGACGGTGCCCGGTGACCATGTCCATGCGATTGCCGTGCGCGGTACTTTTGATGATTGTCAGGATTTGGTCAAAGCGATGTTCGCCGACACCCGGTTTCGGGACAGTGTCAGCCTGTCGGCGGTCAACTCGATCAACTGGGTGCGGATTATCGCCCAGACCGTGTATTACGTGGTCACGGCCTTACGCTTGGGCGCACCGGAACGTCCGGTCGGCTTTAGCGTGCCCACGGGCAATTTCGGCAATATCTATGCGGCCTTTGTCGCCCGTAAGCTCGGCTTGCCGATTGAAAAGCTGATCATTGGCACCAACCGTAATGACATTCTCGCCCGGTACTTCGAACAGGGAGAAATGCGCTTGGGTGGGGTTGAGCCAAGCTTATCGCCCTCAATGGATATCCAAGTGTCGAGTAATTTTGAGCGGCTGTTATTTGAGATGCTGGACCGGGATGGTGCCCAGGTATCAGACATGATGACGGGCTTCCGCCGCGATGGCGTTTTTACCACCGATCCAGACCGATTGGCCCGCATTACGGGCTTGTTCCACGCCTATCGCGCCAGTGATGAGCTGACCACCCAAACCATCCAGGATGTGCACGCCAAGACCGGTCACGTCATCGACCCGCACACCGCGGCGGGTGTCGCTGCCGCCCAGCAATTCCGGGCGGCCTATCCCGACACGGATTTACCGATTGTCGCCTTGGCCTGTGCCCATCCTGCGAAGTTCCCGAATGCGGTGGAGCAAGCCATCCAAATCACCCCGACCCTGCCACCGCATTTGGCGGATCTTAACGAGCGGGATGAACGCATGACCGTGCTGGATAATGATTTGGCCACGATCGAGGCGCATATCGAGCGTCGCAGCCGCGCCGCCTTGGCGACGGCCTGAGTATCAAGTGGCGATGATGACAGAGCACATGATGGGTCAAACAACTGAACAGATCACCGAGACCGTCCGACTAACCCGTCTGGCTAATGGCGTGCGGGTGATGACCGATAACATGCCTGGATTGGGGACCGTGTCGGTCGGGATCTGGGTGGCCACCGGCGCGCGGTTTGAGCCCGATAGCTTGAATGGTGCTGCCCATATGCTCGAACATATGGTGTTTAAAGGGACCCAAAAGCGTTCTGCTGTGCAGATTGCCAGCGATATTGAAGCCGTTGGCGGGCAGATGAATGCCTATACCACCCGCGATACCACCGCGTTTTATGTGCGCCTGTTATCCCAGGACCTGCCCCTGTCCGTGGATGTGCTCAGTGATTTATTGCTGACGCCGGTGCTAGACCCGGGCGAATTGGACCGAGAACGCCAGGTGATCATCCAAGAGATCGGGATGACTGAAGATACCCCCGATGATTTGATCCATGATCTGTTTCAAACCTGTGCCTATCCAGGACAAGCCTTGGGCCGCCCGATACTAGGCAGTCGGGAAACTGTCAGCACCATTAGCCGCGATGCCTTGCAAGAATACCTGGCCCGTAATTATTCGGCTGGGCGATTGGTGATCGCAGCGGCCGGCGATGTGGATCATGATGATTTTGTCGCCTTGGTCGCCAAGCGGTTTGAAAGCCGTGAGTCCCATGCGGGCTACCAAATGGCCCAAGCCGATTACCAGGGTGGTGATCTGCGCCGCGATGATGACCTGGAACAGGTCCATGTGATGCTCGGGTTTGATGCCGTGGGGCCGAAAGATGACCGGTTCCAAACCGCCCATGTGTTAAGCAATCTGCTGGGTGGGGGCATGTCCTCACGCTTGTTCCAAGAGGTACGGGAGAAACGTGGGCTGGTTTATTCTGTCTACAGCTTTTTGAACCCGTCGGTGGATAGTGGCCTGTTATCTATCTATGCCGGGACCGGGCCTGATCAGGTTGCCGAATTAATCGCGGTCATCTGTGATGAGCTGCAAAAGCTAGCCGATGACGTGACCGAGGAAGAGATCGCCCGGGCCAAAGCCCAGGCACGGGCCGGGCAAATGCTGGCGTTGGAAAACAGCATGATGCGAGCCGAATTTTGGGCTAATAACATGCTAACCTTTGATCAGGCGATTTTGCCCGAAACGGTTATCGCGGAAATCGATGCCGTTGATTTGGCTGGCGTGAAAACACTAAGCCGGGACATCATGGCAAGCCCGCTGACCCTTACCGCCTTGGGTCGCTTGAAAGGGCTGGAAGATTATGACCGAATACAAGCCCGGCTCGCCGCATAACCTCAACTATCGTGATCCAGGCTTAACCCAGGCCTGGCAGAAGCTGGTGGCTGCCCCCCGTCGGCTATGGCCTAAAAAGCCCCTGGATGACCCCCGTGATCGGGCGGTTTTAAGTTTGGACCGGGTCGTCTTAACCCCGCCGCAACCGCAAGATTATCGCGCCTGGGCCGATACGCGCCGGTCCAGCCGCGATTTCCTAGCGCCGTGGGAGCCAGCCTGGCCGAATGACGCCTTGAGCTGGGCCGGGTATACCAAGCGAATAACCCAGCAATGCGAAGATTGGAATGCCGATCGCGCGTATCATTTTCTGATCTGGCGACAAGCGGATCCGGTCCTGGTCGGGGGCATGGCGCTCACCCATATCCGCCGTGGGGTGGCCCAAGCGGGCACCTTGGGCTATTGGCTTGCCGCTGATCACACCGGCCAAGGCCTGATGACTGAGGCGCTGTTGGGGGTGATTGACTTTGCCTTCGCCACCTTGGGGCTCAACCGGTTGGAAGCGGCCACCATGTTGACCAACCAGCCAAGCCAGCGTTTGTTGGCGCGGGCCGGGTTTCGGCAAGAGGGACAAGCCCCCGATTATTTGAAAATTGCCGGTCAATGGCAGGATCATTGGCTTTATGGTTTGACCCGCCGCCAATGGTCTGATCAGCCCGGCGACGCCCAACAGGCGGAGCCGGATTTCATTTAACCGATGGGATTGTGGTGGGGCTTTACGCCCGGCCCGCTTCGCCGGACAGATGGGTGGGGTCAAACCCGAGCAGGCCAATCGCCCGGTCCCATTTGGTTTCATTGTCCGGGTCAAAGATTAACGCCGGATCAGCGGGTGCCACGAGCCAGCCATTATCCTGGATTTCCAAATCCAACTGACCCGCCGACCAGCCAGCATAGCCCAGGGCAAACAGGCTGTTTTCCGGCCCATCATCATTGGCCACCGCGCGCAAAATATCGACGGTGGCGGTTAGGGCAATGTTATCATCCACGGGCTCGGTATCACTGACCGCAAAATCCGTGGAATGCAGCAGGAACCCACGGCCCGCTTCCACCGGACCGCCTGAATGGACCACCCGGTCCTTGATATTGATTGTCGCGGTGATCCCGAGCTGTTCCAAAATGTCAGGAAACCGCAGGCTATCCAGGGTTTTGTTGATCACCAAGCCCATGGCGCCCTCATCGTCATGGACGCACATATAAATGACGGTTTTCGAAAACCTTGGGTCCCCCATACTGGGCATGGCGATCAGGAATTGCCCGGCCAAGGACGCGGTGATTTCTTTACCTGGGCGCTTGCGCCGTTGCTTTGTGGGGTCTTTTGCCATGGGCTAATCGTAACCACTTCGTTTCTATCTGGCTAGCAAACAACCATGTGAGGCCAGCAAGATTGATAAAGCCAAGCGCATAAGTACTGGTGCCTACCGGCCCAGCACACTAAATGTGTACCCATCCAGTGGCCGGCCTGTGTTGACCGGCATGTCTTATGTCTTGAAAGGAAATTGTGATGATCCAAGCCGGTGACAAGATACCAGCCGTCACCTTACGGGTGCTAACGGCTGACGGGATGGACGATATTAATACAGCTGAGGTCTTTGCGGGCCGTCACATGGTGCTTTTTGGGGTGCCGGGTGCTTTTACCCCCACCTGTTCTGCCCAGCATCTGCCTAGCTATCTGAAGCATTATGACCAGCTTAAAGCCAAGGGTATCGATGCGATCGCCTGTGTCGCCGTGAATGACCCGTTTGTGATGAAAAATTGGTCGGAAAGCTCAAACGCCATGGGCAAGGTGGACATGCTCCCCGATGGTAATGCCGAGCTGACCAAAGCCATGGGGCTTGAGATGGATGGCACCGGCTTTGGTCTGGGCATTCGTTCCCAGCGCTTTGCGGCCGTGGTCAAGGATGGGGTCGTGACCCATGTGGCGGTGGAAGAGCCCGGGGCCTATGATGTGTCGAGCGCTGAGGCGATCTTAAAGCATCTGGACAGCCAGGCTGTGCCCGCATAATCCACGGCCTCTAGACGGAGCTAATCAACGGCGCGCTTAAACGGTGCGCCGTTTTTTTTCACCTCTTGGGCCCCGGCAACAGCCAGATCATCGGCTCGTTCATTTTCCGGGTGACCCGCATGACCGCGCACCCAATGCCATCGCACCTGGTGTTGGAGATCCAGCGCATCCAGGCGTTGCCAAAGGTCAGCATTGGGGATCGGCTTGCCTTTCTTCTCCCAATTTTTGGCTTTCCACCCGTGGCGCCATTCATTCATGCCTTTTTGCACATATTGGCTATCGGTGTAGAGATCGACTGACACCCCAGGCCGGGTGAGGGCGGCAAGCGCCTCAATCGCAGCGGTCAGCTCCATCCGGTTGTTAGTGGTCTGAGGGTCACCGCCTAATAACTCTTTGGTGGTGTCACCTTTGCGTAAAATCGCCCCCCAACCCCCTGGGCCGGGGTTACCAGAGCAAGCGCCATCGGTGAATATCTCCACCGCATTGGGTTGGGATTGAGTGGCCATCAGGGATCAGCCAGCCGTGGCCAAGTCGAGGCCATATTCATCGGCATGGCGAACTTGTTGGTGAAACTTGAGCCGGCGCCAGTAATCTAACGGGTCTTTCGGGGTCACCAGCGCCCCTTCGCGATGATTTAGCCAGTCATAAAGCCGGGTTAACAAAAACCGCAGCGCGCTGCCGCGAGCCAGGATGGGCAGGGCGGCCGCCTCCTCATTGGTGAGGGGGCGGGTGCGGTTATAAGCGCGCAAAAGCTTGGCCGCTTTGGTCACATTAAAGGACAGATCTTTTTCAAAGCACCAGGCGTTCAGGCAGATGGCCAGGTCGTACACCAGCTGATCATTACAGGCGAAATAGAAGTCAATCAGCCCGCTCAACTCTTCGTTGCGGAAGAAAACATTGTCCGGGAACAAATCACCATGGATCACGCCCGGGGGCAGGTCTGTGGGCCAGCGAGCCTTTAGGTAATCAAGCTCTTGTTGGATGCCTTCGCGCAAGCCCGGTTCAACGTCATCGGCGCGGCTTTCACAGGCTTGGGCCAGGCGCTGCCATTCCGTGAGGCCAAAATTGTTCGGTAGGGTGAGGGGGAAATCGGCGGCCGCCACATGCATTTGGGCGAGCGCACGGCCCAAGCCTTGGCAATGGTGGGGCAAGACCCGCCGTGGCCACATGCCGGGCAGGAATGAGATCACGGCCGCTGGCCGCCCACATAATTCGCGCAAGGCCTCGCCATCCTTGGCGGCAATCGGGGTCGGGCACGCGATGCCGCCGGCCGCTAAATGCTCCATCAAGCCCACGAAAAATGGCAGGTCTTCGGGCCGAACACGTTTCTCATAGAGGGTCAGGATGTGCGGGCCCTGATCGGTGACCACCAGGTAATTGGAGTTCTCAACCCCTTCCGCAATGCCCTTGCATGACAAGACCTCGCCCAGATCATATTGGGCGAAAAATTCGGCTAATTCTTCATCACTGACATCGGTATAAACGGCCATGGCTTTGGCCTAAAGGCTTCCCCCCAGCGCGTCAAGCCATGTGGTTCCAGGCGCGTGTTCTTGGATCGCGGCTTGGATGGGTGCTTGTTCCCGCGTTCGTCATATGCATAGTGTGCTGCGTGCCGTATCAGTACCGTGTCATCCCTTCTGAAAGTCCCCGGTGTGCCCCTAAATTTCATGCGTCTGTTCCACCCGCTGCAAACCCGTTTGGCGGCCCTTGGTATCCGGTTTTTCTGTATCGGATTGCTTGGGATGATGATTGTGGCCTGTACCAGTGCGGATGATGACCCGCGGGCCTGTCCACGGGTTGCGATCCTTCAGGATGCGGCCACGGTAACCGTGTTTTCAGAGCCGGGCGCCCTTGATATGACTGATGTGCTAGCCCGGGGGGCGTTGTCCAATATCCGGGGAGGGTGCGAGTATTTTGATGATGAGGTGGAGGTCGCCTTCGACGTGACCTTAAGCGCTGAGCGCGGCCCTGCGCTGGATGCGAGCCAGTTTAGCTTCGATTACTTCGTCACCATCCTGACCCCCAGCGGTGCGGTCTATGCCAAAGAAGTGTTTCGCACGCCCGTGTCTTTCCCATCGGGTGTGTTCCGCGCCGGCGCTTTGGAAAGCTTGAGCCAAACCATTCCCTTGCAAAGTGGTGCAGATGGCCGCGGCTTTAGCATCCTGATTGGTTTCCAGCTGACCCAGCATCAGGTTGAGTATAACCGTCGCAGCCGCAGTTAGCCCTGTCCAATAGACGTGTCCAGTTAGCCGCGTTCTATCCGGCCATTACCATGGGTCAACCGTGATGGCTTCTTCCGGTCAATCCCTGTCTAATCAGGCTTGTTTTTATCGCCGCCGGAACCAGAACCTGCTCCCGTGATGGCTTCAGCGCATGAATTCGCCAGGCGGATTTCATCGCTGAACACGGTTTCCATATAGGTTTGGTAATTGGTCAGCCCGGTGGCCGCCAAATCATGGGCGCGCTGGACGATGGCTTTCCACAAGGGGCTAATCAACAAGCTCAAGGCAATCACGGCGATGGCGAGCGCATAGCCTTCATCATTGATGATCCCTGCGCTTAACCCAGCAGCGGCCAAAACGAACGAGAACTCACCCACTTGCCCCAAAAGAGCTCCGGCCGTGATCGACCGCCCCCAGCATTCACCCAGCAGGCGCATGGAGAAGATGTTGATGCAGGTTTTGAGCAAGGTCGCGGCAATCAAACAACCCAGCACCAACTGCCAATGGCTCTGGATGAACTCCAGATCGATAAGCAAGCCGATGGATAAGAAGAAAACCAGTAACAAACAGGTTTCGATGGGCTTGATGGAATCCCAGATTTGCGCCCGCACATTAGAGTTGCCTAAGATAAGCCCAGCCAAGAAGGCACCATAGGCTGCCGACATGCCTAACACACCGCTGAGGGTTGCGATGCCAAAACACCCGGCGAGTGCGGCAATGGGGGCCAGGTCTGACCGGTTGGCGATGGCCTCCATGAATGGAATTTTGACTCGCTCCCGGCGCGAGAGGAACCAAATCACCAGGACGAGGATCAGCCCTGCTGCGCCTAGTTTTACGAGGATGCTGGGGTCAAAGCCGCCACGGCCTAGATCGCCGATCAACAGCAACATGGGCACCACAGCCAAATCCTGGGCAATCAACACGCCCACCGCCGTACGCCCCAGCTGGGTTCGTAATTCGCCCACATCTTCAAGGATTTTGATGACCACCGCCGTGCTCGACAGCGACATGATAAAGCCTGCTAAAATCGCCTGATTGGTGGATAAATCGAACAAGAAGGAGGCGGCAAAGGCGACCGCTAATGACAGGGTAATTTGTAAACAGGCCGTGCCGACCGCGATGCCTAAGACGTTCTTGAACGATCGCAAAGACAGCTCCATGCCGATAACAAACAACAGCATGATCACCCCAAGATCGGCTAACAGCCTGATGATCGAGGTGTCCTCGACCAACCCCATGCCAGTAGGCCCTAAGGCAAACCCGGCTAGAATGTAGCCAACAATCGCCGGTTGTTTGATCCGGGTCATCAGTAGCCCAAAGCTTAGGGCGACCAGAATGACCATGGTGATCGCTGTGAGATCGGCATATTTATCCATTGAAATCCACTGAAAATAAAAGGGTTTTAAAGGGGTGAGCGGTAGAGCCAAAAGCGGCTCATTACCGTTGTTATGCATATGCGAAATCGGGGTGAAAGTTCAACCATTAGTAAGGCTTTATTAATCAATAATCGTGAATAATTGATCCTCAAAGCTAGTGATTGTTAATCTTTTATTAGCAAATGCTATCATGAAGCGACTGGCGAGGCCAAAAGCAACGGACGATGTGTATCCATGAGTAGTGGTTGGCGACACTTAATGATCGGCGTGGTGAGTGTCACAGGCTTGTTGGTGGTGGTTGAGCTGTTTATGGGCCACCAACTGGCCCGCGGTTATAATGCCGGGGCTTCGGCGGTCGTGTTGAGTGTCAGGGCTGTGACGATGTGTGCACCTCCGGTCTTGAAGGTTTCGATTTGTT
>JBCCBF010000059.1:0-10991 GCA_039814445.1 Pseudomonadota bacterium | reverse complement strand
GCTCAAATTCAACCCATCAAACCCGGCATAGCGAGCCTCTAGCACCGTCAACACCCGGATGGCCTGATCATTGTGATCGAACCCGCCATAATCGGCCATCAGCTCATGCATCATGTCTTCACCGGCATGACCGAATGGCGTGTGCCCCAAATCATGTGCCAGGGCCACGGCTTCGGCTAAATCTTCGTCCAAGCCCAACTGCCGGCTGATGGAGCGGGCGATCTGGGCCACCTCCAGGCTATGGGTCAACCGTGTGCGGTAGTAATCGCCCTCGTGATAGACAAAAACCTGGGTCTTGTGTTTGAGCTTACGAAACGCCCCGGCATGGACAATCCGGTCCCGGTCCCGTTGAAAAGGCGAGCGGGTTGGGCTTTCTGTTTCGGGCAAAAGCCGACCACGGCTTGTCGATGGATCGCAAGCATAGGGCGCACGCGCGTGAAAAACCGGGGTGAAACGGCTGGAAACCGTCATGGTGTTGATCTCTTATGGATGTAACGCGCCCTACCGTTAAGCGGGGCAGCAGCACCGTAAAACCGAGGGTGACGCTAGTGTTTCCCCAAGGCCATCGCAAGGGCTGTGAGCGGGCATCGGCTATAATCTGTCGCTTGTGATGCGTTCACATCTTCAAACGTGCTGCGTTTCAGCCTATATTTTATGATAACAAACCGCCGATATACCGGCGTAACCCCTTTTGACGACAAGGATGACATCACGCATGTCCCAAACGTTAGAACGTGTCGATGCCCCCGATTTAGCAGGGCGGAGTTTCTCCCTCACCGATAACGCGGCCAAGCGGATTGCCAAGTTACGTGACTTAGAGGGTAACCCAAAACTAATGATGCGGGTAAGCGTCACCGGCGGTGGCTGTTCTGGTTTCCAGTACATCTTTGACTTTGATGAGCAGATAAACGCCGATGATCACGTGTTCGACAAAGCCGAAGTGGCGGTGTTGGTCGATGACACATCACTTGATCTGCTCGACGGTGCCGAACTCAATTTCAAAGAAGATTTGGTGGGCAGCTATTTTGAGGTTAACAACCCCAACGCCGAAAGCGCGTGCGGCTGTGGCACCTCCTTTTCCATCGGCTAGTCGGCCGCACTGGTTCATTTTGCCGGCTAGTAGGTGCTCTCGGCTAGCCGCCTACCCTGTTTAACGACCTTCCCCTCACCGACATTAAGGTATTGCCCCCCTGTGACCACTATTGCTAGTTGGAACGTAAATTCAGTTCGCGCGCGGATCGACAACATCACCGCGTGGCTTCAAACAAACCAGCCGGATATCGCCCTCTTCCAGGAGATTAAAGCCCAGGACGAGCAATTTCCTGGTGAGGCCTTTGAAGATCTTGGCTACAACCTGGCCATCCACGGGCAAAAATCCTACAACGGCGTCGCGATCCTGGCGAAAGAACCAATCCATGACGTGCTGACTGGCTTGCCCGGCGACGACAAGGACGAACAAGCCCGATATATTGAGGCTGAGATCGGCGGCATTCGGATAGCATCAATCTACCTGCCCAATGGCAACCCGCCGGGTACTGATAGCCAAGCCTCTGAAAAATATGAATATAAGCTGGCGTGGATGGAGCGATTATACAAACACGCTGCCAGCCTCTTGG
Source organism: Pseudomonadota bacterium (assembly GCA_039814445.1). Taxonomy (GTDB): domain Bacteria; phylum Pseudomonadota; class Alphaproteobacteria; order TMED2; family TMED2; genus TMED2. Next base: position 9,375 of record JBCCBF010000059.1, on the reverse strand, counting down.
CTGATGATATCCCGTTTGTTTTGGGCGGGGATTACAACGTTATACCGGAACCACGGGACGCAGCGAACATCAATGCTTGGACCGATGACGCCCTTTATAAACGCCCTACTCGTCAGGCTTTTCGCCGTCTGATCAATTTAGGCCTGACCGAGGCCTTCCGTGCAGTCAATCAGGAAGACGGCGCCTATACTTTTTGGGATTATCAAGCCGGCGCCTGGCAACAGGATAAGGGCATCCGGATCGACCACTTCCTGTTATCACCCGCCTGTGCCGATCGTTTGGTGACGTGCACCATCGACCGGGCACCCCGGAGTGAGCCCAAAGCCTCAGACCACACCCCGATTATTGTTGAGCTGGGCGACGCAGCCTAACGCCCACATTCGCCCCTCACCTTGCCGGCTACCACGGTTCACCATCAGAACCGCTCAATATTGGCGTCATTAAATATCCGCGTAGCAATGGGTTTCGGCCCCACCACCCGGATGGGTCAAGGCGCCCTTTTCCGCGCTTCCAACGATCTGAGCGTATTTCCAGATCGCGCCCGATTGGTAGTTATGCTCACGCGGCTTCCAGGTTTTCTTCCGCGCTTCCAATTGCTCATCGGTCAGATCAACTGACAACTCACCGGTATTGGCATCAATGGTGATCATATCGCCATCTTCTAACAGACCAATGGGCCCGGCCACGGCGGCCTCGGGGCCCACATGACCAATACAGAAACCGCGGGTCGCGCCTGAGAAACGGCCATCGGTGATCAAGGCGACCTTATCACCGGCCCCCTGCCCGTATAGGGCCGCGGTGGTCGCTAGCATCTCGCGCATGCCGGGGCCGCCTTTCGGGCCTTCATAGCGTATCACCAGGACTTCGCCCTCTTTATATTCGCGGCGCTCCACGGCGGCGAAGGCGTCTTCCTCACAATCAAAGCACCGGGCCGGACCGACAAAGCGCAGATTGTCCATACCGGCGATTTTCACAATCGCACCCTCGGGCGCCAGATTACCACGCAAGCCAACAACCCCGCCGGTTTTCGAAATCGGCGCGGATACGGGGTAGATAACGTCCTGCCCCTCGGGGCGCGTGATCTCAGCCACGTTCTCAGCGATACTCTTACCGGTCACGGTGATGCAATCACCATGGATAAAGCCGGCATCCAGCAGTTCTTTGATCACCACGGACACGCCGCCGACCTCATACATATCCTTCGCCACATAAGCGCCACCGGGCTTCAAATTGGCAATATAGGGGGTTTTGCGGAAGATCTCGGCCACCTCGTGCAAGTCGAAATCGATCCCTGCCTCATGGGAAATGGCCGGCAGGTGCAGGGCAGCATTGGTGGAACCGCCCGTGGCCGCGACCACAGCGGCGGCGTTCTCAAGCGATTTGCGAGTGACAATGTCGCGTGGCCGCAAGCCTGATTTGATCAACTCAACCACTGCACGTCCTGAGGCCTCACCATAGGCGTCGCGGCTTTCATACGGGGCCGGTGCGCCGGCTGAATTTGGTAGCGCCAAGCCAATGGCTTCGGAGACGCAAGCCATGGTATTCGCTGTGAACTGGCCACCACAGGACCCAGCCGAGGGACAGGCCACGCATTCAAGGGCGTGCAGATCCTCATCGCTTAAATTGCCTGCCGAATGTTGGCCAACGGCTTCAAAGACGTTTTGCACGGTCACGTCTTGACCCTTATGGCGGCCTGGTAGGATCGATCCACCATATAGGAACACACTGGGGACGTTCAGGCGCACCATCACCATCATCATGCCCGGCAATGATTTATCACAGCCAGCCAGACCCACCATGGCGTCATAGGCATGACCCCGCATGGTCAGTTCCACAGAATCAGCAATCACCTCACGGGACACTAGGGAGGATTTCATCCCCTCATGACCCATGGCGATACCGTCGGTCACGGTGATGGTGCAAAACTCCCGCGGGGTGGCGTGGGCAGCTTTAACGCCCTTCTTCACCGCCTGGGCTTGCCGGGCAAGGGAGATATTACACGGCGCCGCCTCATTCCAGCAGGTGGCCACACCGATAAAGGGCTGTTTGATTTCTTCATCAGTCATGCCCATGGCATAATAATAGGACCGGTGGGGTGCCCGCTCAGGACCAATCGATACATGCCGGCTTGGTAAATTTGACTTGTCCCAAACGGTCTTCTTCTCATCCAATGGCATTGTAAAAACCTTCCATAACGAACTGATAGACTTGATGATTAGGCCTTACTGGCCTGTTCTATTTCTTCTTCGGACATCTGGGCATGATCGACCGCTCGGCGGAATTGTAACGGCTCTTCCATAGTCGGCAACACAATCTCGCCAATCCCGGTACCGCGTACCACAACCACCCCATAACCGAGTAGTCGGCCCCAAAAGCTCTGATAGACGTTACACCCCTCAATACGGTCGATATTCACCTCATCGGTCCGGCGCGCCACAATCCCGCGCTTGAAAATCAACCGGCGGTTGGTGACCACCATCTCTGTGTTCTTCTTCATCAAGATCATAACGAGAAACTTGAGGAAGCCATAAAGGATCATCACCACAGCCAGACCGCCCGCCACATATTTCGCTTGCTCACCCAGCCCCACATATTGGTTCATCAACGGTGGCAGATAAAACGCCAAGGCCACCCCAACGATCAGAGGTAGGATAAGCCACGAAAACGCCCGGAAATCATAGGTCCAATGGAAGCGGCCCACATGAACCAGCTCCTCACCGGCAAAAAGCGTTTCGTCAAGATAGGTCATGTTCCGTTATCCCTACCCGCCAAGGCTCAGAAAACCTTGGGGGAATGTTTCCGATTGCTGAATGCGCACTTTACTGAATACGCACTAAGGCTTGCTCGATCTTATCGCGGGTGGCTTCAGCCTCAGCGCGGCGACTGCGTTGTTCGTCAATCACCGCCTCAGGTGCCTTGGCCATGAATTGCTCATTGCCCAACTTACGGTCGATTTTGTCGATCTCACCGCTGACTTTATTAAGCTCTTTTGCCAGGCGATCACGCTCAGCGGCCAAATCGATCACATCGGCCAAGGGCAACGCGATGGTTAAGCCACCGACCACGGCCTGGGCGGCCCCGCTGGGCACCTCACCATCGGTCACGGTCAAACCAGAGAGACGGGCCAGGCGACAAATTAAGGTATTCTGCCGTACCAACATGGCTTGGGTTACCTCATCGGCCCCCATGGCCAGGCCATCAAGCTTCGCACCAGGGGGCACGTTCAACTCAGACCGCGCACTTCGAATAGCGGTGATGACCTCGATCACCTGGTCGATCTCAGCCATGGCCACCTCATCGCGCTGAAGATCAGCAAAATCGGGCCATTCACTTACGATCAAGCGCTGGTCGTCGCTCAAACGGACCTGTTCGTAAAGCTCTTCGGTCAAAAACGGCATGACCGGGTGCAACAGGTGCAAGGCACGATCAAGCACATAGGCCGTCGTGGCACGGATCTCGGCTTGTTCTGCCGCACTGCCCTCTTGCAGCACTGGCTTGGTAAACTCCAGATACCAGTCACAGAAGGTGCCCCAAAGGAATTGGTAGATGGCAGCGGCCGCATCATCATAACGGAAATTATCCAGGGATTGGCTGACCTTTACCGCCGTATCCGCAACCGACCCAACGATCCAGCGATTGACTGGTAAACTCACCGAATTCGGATCAAAATCAGGCACTTGCCGGCATTCGTTCATCAAACAAAAGCGCGTGGCGTTCCAAAGCTTGGTGGCAAAGTTCCGGTACCCTTGCACCCGTTGCTCAGACAATTTGATATCGCGCCCGGGGGCCGCCATGGAGGTCAGGGTAAAGCGCAGACCATCGGCACCGTATTTCTCAATCAGTTCCAAAGGATCAATAATATTGCCTTTGGATTTCGACATCTTCTGGCCCTTCTCATCCCGGACCAGGGCATGGATATACACCTTGCTAAAGGGCACATCGCCCATGAAATGCAGGCCCATCATCATCATCCGCGCGACCCAGAAAAAGATGATGTCAAAACCCGTGACCAAAACATCCCCAGGGTAATACCGAGCTAATTCAGGGGTTTGTTCGGGCCAGCCAATGGTGGAGAATGGCCATAATGCTGAGGAAAACCAAGTGTCCAGGACATCCCCATCGCGGGTCAGCACAACCGGTTTGCCAAAATGCTTTTCCGCCGCTGCTTGGGCTTCTGCTTCGGTTTCTTGCACAAACACGGTGCCGTCTTCGGCATACCAGGCCGGTATTTGATGGCCCCACCACAGCTGGCGCGAAATACACCAGGGTTGGATATTGCGCATCCAATCGTAATAGGTGTTCTCCCAATTCTTCGGCACGAACTCGGTTCGCCCCTCTTCCACGGCTTTAATGGCAGGCTGGGCTAAGGTTTTGGCATCGCAATACCATTGATCCGTGAGCCATGGCTCAATCACCACCCCGGACCGATCCCCATGGGGGACGGTGTGCCGGTGTGGCTCGATTTTATCAAGCAGGCCAAGGGCTTCTAACTCTGCGATGACTTTCTTGCGGGCGTCATACCGGTCCAGGCCGCGATAGGCCTCGGGCACCTCATCATTCAACTGAGCGTCTTGATCAAAAATATTGATCATCTCCAGATCATGACGGCGGCCAACCTCGAAATCATTGAAGTCATGGGCCGGCGTGATCTTGACCGCACCACTACCGGTTTCAGGATCAGCATAATCATCGGCCACCACAGGTATCAAACGGCCAACCAAGGGCAGCTCCACCATCTGGCCGATCAAATCCTTATAGCGGTCATCTTCTGGGTTCACGGCCACGGCGGTATCACCCAGCATGGTCTCAGGCCGGGTGGTGGCGACGATTAAGAACCGATCTTTTTGTTCGGCCAAGGGGTATTTGAAATGCCAGAGATTACCATCAATCTCTTTGCTCTCCACTTCCAGATCGGAAATAGCCGTGTGCAGTTTCGGATCCCAATTCACCAGGCGTTTATCTTTATAAATCAAGTCCTCATGGTACAAACTTACGAAAACCCGACGGACCGCAGCCGACAGCCCCTCATCCATGGTGAACCGCTCACGGGGCCAATCGGGTGACGCCCCCAGCCGGCGCAGCTGGCCGGTGATCGTGTTGCCTGATTCCTCTTTCCACGCCCAGACCCGGTCAATGAAACCTTCACGTCCCAAATCATGGCGGGTCTGGCCCTTCTCGCCCAATTGGCGTTCAACCACCATTTGCGTGGCAATACCCGCATGGTCCGTGCCCGGCTGCCATAAGGCATCGCGCCCCTGCATCCGCCGGTAGCGAGTTAAGACATCCTGCAAGGTCATATTCAGCGCATGGCCCATGTGCAAACTACCGGTCACATTGGGCGGCGGCATCATGATGGTATGCGGCGTGGCATTACTGGTGGGATTGGCGGCGAACCGACCGGCAGCCTCATCGGCCTGATAGTGCTTTTGTTCAACCGCAGCGGGTTCAAAGGTTTTATCTAACATGATCGACAATCAAGGAATTAGCGGGTGTTGAGGCCTCGGTGACCTATCCAAGGATGTGTAAAGCGAACGTTACCGGTCAGCGGCGGACTGTAACGATTACCGCGAAATTTGGAAGCGGCTTTCGACGGTTCCCGTCCAGTTAACGAAAAACGGCGCAACCACTGGCTGCGCCGTTTTTCGTAATTGTTGGAACAAGCGCTTACAGATCGTGTGATTTGCGTACGATGCGTTCGATTTCGTTTTGCACTTGGCGCTCCACGATGCGTGGTAGATTTTCATCCAACCAGGCTTGCAACATGGGGCGCATTAGCTCGCGGGCCATCTCTTCGACCGTAATGCTGCCGCCTAATTGGCCACGCTCTTGGGCAATGATCGCCAGACGCGCGAAATACTCACTGGTCGACATGGCCGGTTGGTCGGACACGATATTATGGGCAGGCATCGCCGGACGGTTGAGGTCGATATAAGGATCGCTCTCAGCCTTCGGCGCTTCTTTCACCACATTGGTCAGGTCCAGAACATCATCCTGGGGCACCGGTGGTGGTGGCGGCGGCGGTGGCGGCGGTGCTTCCTCAACCGGTGTCGGCGGTGGTGGCGGTTCATCAGCCACGGGTGGCTCATCGGCCGCATCCATCTCGGGCGCTGGCGGTTCAGGCTCGGGCTCGGGTGGCGGCGGCGGTGGTGGCGCTGCGGCCTCTTCCTCGCTCGCATCCTCTTGTGGCGCGTCGCCGTCGGCAGCCTCAGCCCCGGGCTCATCATCTTCTGAGATGATTCGCCGGATGGAGGCTAGAATTTCCTCCATGGAGGGTTCTTGTTGCGATTCTGCGTCTTGGTTACTCATGGCGCCCCAACACAGTCCTGTTATTCGTTACATCCAATAGTCTTCTAATCAGCCCGATAAAGCGGCAAGCAGTGCTTTGGCCCGCTTATCAAGCCATTAGTCAACCGATACGCCCCAAAGTTTATTCCGCACGCGGTCGTAATTCTCTTCAGGGTTATACACATCCACATCAATTCCAATGGCCAAAGGCGATAGGGAACCTGTCGCGGCTAGCAATTGGAACAACGCAATACTGCGATCACGCACAGCCGTCACTTGGCTTACTTGTGCGTCGAGCAATTCTTGCTCAGCGTCTAAAACATCCAAGGTTGTGCGCGACCCCACCAGGGCCTCTTGGCGCACACCATCTAAAGCCACCTCAGCGGCGGCTACTTCAGCATCCCGTGACACGATCTGTGCCGATGCGGATTGTAGCGTTTCCCATGCATCAACCGTCTCATCGGTTGCCTGGCGCATGGCTTCATCCAACCGGCGCCGTTGAGCGGCGGCCGTTTGTTTGGCCTGGCGCACTTGCGAGGTGGCAACACCGGCTTGATAAATCGGGATATTAATCGTGGCCGTCATTTCCAACACATCATTGGTGTCGGTGAACAAGCTTGAATCGTCATTATGGGAGGCTGATGCCCGCAATGAAACATTCGGCAGAAGATCCGCAAACTCAGCATCAATGCCTTTTTGGGCGGCCACTTCAGAAAACCGCGCGGCGACCACTAAAGGATTGTTCTCCAACGCTAAATCAATGGCGTCTTGAAGCGTCGCAGGCACTGGAATGTCTAATTCAGGCTGCTCTAAAATCTCTGGCGCTTGCCCCACAACCCGGGTGAAAGCGGACCGGCTGACCTCAAGAAAGCCTTCAGCAGCAATGCGGTCGGATACAGCACGGGCGCGTCGTGATTCCGATTGGCTCACATCGGTCCGTGTAACCTCGCCCACATCAAAGCGATCGCGCGATGCTTGCAGCTGTTGGTCCAAGACGCTTTCGTTGTTTTTGTTCAGCTCCACCACCGCTTGGTCGCGCACCACGTTGAAATAAGTGGCCGCGGCACTCAGCAAGATGTCTTGTGTAGTTTCGGTCAGAATGCCCCGCTGGGCCAAAATGCTGTTTTCAGCCTGATCGATTTCAGCAATCGTCCGGCCACCCCGGAACAAGAATTGGGTGACCTCAAGGGATCCACCGCGCGGCTCGATGGTGTCATCGCCACCCGGTTCAGTATCAATGCTGGAGATACCGGCAAAAGCCTGACCACTAAGCGTTGGTAGAAACCCACCGCGCGCTTGCGGCATCAATTCATCGACCGAACGCTGCTCAGCGCGAGCCGCCGCAATGGTTGGGTTTGTTTCATAGGCCATGCGCAAGGCTTCATCGAAAGACTGAGCCTTGGCCTGCATAGCCATACCAAAAGACACAGCCATGCATAGCATCGCGCCGCTTACCACGGCGCCGAAGCGATAACCATTTTGTCTATCGGTCTTGTTAATCATTAGAATTTACCTGGTTTTGGTTGTTCCGGCCGCTTGTGACCCTGACAAATCCATAACCAATCACGCAAAAATACTTGTTCAGCCATGACGGGTTACGGGCGTGACGTCAAATCGATACGACAGCGGAATGGATTTGAATGGTGGATGGTCCGTCAATAAGTCTTCATCTCTGGGTCAATATGGGTTGCCCAAGCATTGGTGCCGCCCTGTAAATTAGTTGCGTTTTCAAAGCCTTGCGAACGAAGCCAGCCTGTTACTTGGGCACTTCGCCCGCCCACGCGGCAGATCACCACGATAGTTTTGTCACGGGGCAGATCAGCGGTACGCGAGGGTATTTCCGCCATGGGAATGCCGAAACTGTCCCGAATCCGCGCTTGCTCATATTCCCATGGTTCACGCACATCAAGCAGGAAAAGCGGCGCTTGCGCCTCTAATTGCTCAGCCAACCAATGGACCGTCACGTCTTCAGGCACCCGGTTGTCGGTGTTGTCCGGCGTATCCTGCGCCATGGGTTACTCCTTCGGGGTTTCGGCCCCTGATGGATAAGCGATCAAAACTGGAAGCTAGGAACAGCGTCAAACCCCGTTAATATCGGCGTTCCCGCATCATATAACACAAGATCCGATGTGGTTTTATCGATCCGCTTGATCAGGGTCAGTTGGCCCATGCCGCGTGTCTTGCGCATCACCGTGACCAGGCGGCCATCATCACCCAGCTGGTCGCATATGGTCGTCGGCAAGGACGCCACGGCCCCGTTAATAATGATCGCATCATAAGGAGCCTGTTGCGCATAACCGGCGGTCATCTCAGCCTTCATCGCCACCGCGTTATCTAACGCCAGCTCTTCGAGCGCCGTTTGCGCGCGGTCAATCAACTCATCGGACGTATCGATGGTAACCACCGTGTTCACCAGCTTGGCCAATAAGGCGGTGGTGTAACCCACACCGGTACCAATCTCGAGGACCAGATCGGTGGGTTTTAAAGCCAGCGCCTGGAGCATGCGGGCTGTGACCACGGGTTCAATCAGATACCGTCCCTGCCCCAGGTCGATATCCTCATCCACATAGGCCATGGAGCGCAGATGTTGGGGTACAAAATGCTCCCGTGGTGTCGTATCCATCGCAGCTAACAAGCGTTGATCAATAATACCGTTGGGGCGTACCTGCCCATCGATCATGTTTTGCCGCGCCGTGGCGTAATCTAAATGCACAACCATGTTTAAACGCTCAGCTATCGTCTGAAGACTATGTGACTAGTCATGTTTATCGGATACTGGATTAAAAGATACCGGGGATATAAGCCTGAATCAGACCAAATCCCAGATAAAAATCTGTGATCCACACCTCAGGATTCACACCCGCTGGTTCACAAGCGAAAGCGTGCCAACCATCATCTTGCCATCCCTTAATATAAGGTCAGGGCGATAAATCATCGATAAAACGTGCCGTGATGATTGCCCCTGGTATCAGAGATCGCTATACCACTGCCCTGTTGATTGGAACTGCCAACCAATCAGAAATCGGTGGCGCGGTGGCAGAGTGGTGATGCAGAGGCCTGCAAAGCCTTGTACGCCGGTTCGATTCCGGC
>JBCCBF010000018.1:0-18143 GCA_039814445.1 Pseudomonadota bacterium | reverse complement strand
GATAAGAGAGCATCGTATTTTCTGTCCTAGCCTGCCATCCGGAAAGGTATAGGTGCGGCGGCATTCGCCACCGGCGCTGAGAGACACTGTTCCCGATCTTGCAGCACACCCATGTAATACTGTTTGGTCTTAGGGCCCGCGAGGCTAATCACTTTACCCAAGAGCTGTTCTTGGACTTGGGCGTCATCCGTCATGGATTCTTGCCAAGCTGCCTCTGGATCCGTGACATTGTCGCTTACTGTAAGAAGCGTTGGCTGATGAGCTGAGAAATCGACAAAGGCTTGACTTAATCGCACCCAATGCCCCACGGCATCGGGGTCGAGCGTGCCGTGGTGCTGGCGAAACTCTACAGTGCCATGGACCGGCAGGGTTTGGACATTCAGCTTAGTGTATTCCACGGGACCGCCACCCATGAAGATCAGGTTGGAGACATCGGTCAGGGTTTTAGCCGCCTGTATCCGGTCATTAAGGGTATCAACCGCGTGGGGCTGACGGGTCGAATAGGCAAAGGGGTTTTGATTACCGCGCCGGTCATTATTCATTAAGCGATCCAAGGCTGGTTCAACTAAGGCATAATTAAGCATCAGACGCTTCCAGGCATCCAAATCCAAATCGGTGGCTTCATGGTGCACATGGACCGAAGTGCGCGGGTCGGTAATGAAGCCGTGGGCTTGTAGGTGTCGCGTCACGGTCTCGAGCTGCCGTAAATCACGCTCACCCTGTAAGATCGGGCTCACCACTTCAGCACCTTCTTCTAAACACCAGGATGTGTCGCCTAGGGATGAATCAGCCTCGGTAACCCACAGGGTTGAGCGGTCGAAGCGCTTGGGCTCAGCCCGCAGGTCCAGATCAGCCATGGCCGGTAGATTGTAATGGCGCAATAGAGCTGCGACCTTGTGCGAAGGCGTAGCACCTTGCAGCAAAGGATCATATGCGAGCGGCAGAAAGACTTCCTGCTCAACACCGTATCGACGTGATGATAGTGACATGGGCAATTAAAGCAGCGTTTAAACTATCTATAACGCTTTTTATGCGCCTATTTTTTGAAAGTGCCTAACGCCCGCGTTGTTCGCGGGATCGAAAATATCGCTCGCTTAAGAACCGGTTAGACGTGGCTTGCCGACGATTTTGCAAGTTTTCAATGCGTCGTTCGCGCGTCGTGGTTTGGATATTGCGCAAAGTACGCTGGGCGGCGGCGGCCCCCGATGTACGATCCCGCCGCACATCGCGGGATTGTTCCAAACGGTTAAGCCGTTGGCGGTCCCGGGCAGCGTCTTGACGAGTGCGTAAGGACCGCAGCTGATAATTCTGGCGATCGCGGATGCTTTCCTGGGCATCATCCAGCCGCTGGCGCAATTCCTCACGGCGTTGGTTGTTTAACTCTAACACCCGTTGTTGCGCCCGCCGCCGTTGCTCGCGGACCGCACGATCCCGTTCCAGATTCTGTCGCTGCTCGATATTGAACCGGTTTAGCCGCTCTAATTGTGAGTCCCGACCGGCATCGGTGGGGATCCGCGATTGGGCAAAAGCAGGCATACTCAGAATCAAAAGCGCCATGATCGGCAGCCAATAAACCGGCCGCGCGAGCGCTACATGGACGCGCACCAACAGCCGATAAAACACCGTGATCACCATCACCTGATGTTCCTAGGGCGAAGGTTATGTATCATCATCCCCATCGAGGATGGCTTGAAGCACCAAGGGATCTTCATCCTCACGCTTGATGATCCGTTGATTGTGCCACCGATCCACATTACGCAGGTTTTTCACCAGGATTGCCATGACCGCCTTAATAAACGGGGTGGCCTCATCCATATGATCACGAAAGGTATTGCCGGGGATCAGCATCAATTCGCAGTCATTGATGGTCCGGGCCGATGCCATGCGTGGCTCACCATCCACCAGCGCCATTTCACCAAACAGCTCACCACGCCCAATCGTGCCAATAACAATGCGACCCTGTGGCCGGTCTTGAAAGATCTCAACCCGACCTGATCGCACCACATACATGCAATCGCCGGGATCCCCTTCTGTGAACAACACGGTATTAGCGGCATAAAACTGCCGGTTCATCACCTTACCCGCCGCTTGGCCAGGTATCTCCATCACACCCTCGACTTTCAGTCTTCATGCCAGGATACGCTTTGCCCATTCATTGTAAGGCGAAAACCCTCGCTGGCTCTAGCGCGAATTACACGCAAAGCCGACCGTGACGCAAACAAGTCTTTGAGCGCATCGGGAATATCACGCTGATTGGGCGTGTCACGATGGATGGATTTGCCCGCGCAGCTCTTTTACCTGGTGCTCTAACCCACCGACCATGGAGCGTAGCTGATGATCCTTCACCGCCCGGGCGCCGGTCATGCGTTGACGGGTTTTGCGAATATCAGCGGCAATCCAACAAATCAGATGATGGGCTAATTGCCGGGCGACCGTATCACCCGCGCTGCCCGGTCCGTATAGTTTGGTAAAATCAGTGGTGAGCGGGCCAGATCGGGTGAGATGCGCCGACAGGGATGATAAGGGCGTATGCGATATAGATGGGAACGATATAGATGAGGGCGATCCTGATAGCGGTGATACAGGCGCCGCAGAATGGGCGGTCGATAAAGGCGGAGATGAAGGACTACTAGGCGGTGAAATAGGATCGTTTTCCTTAACCATGCTCATCTCTTTCGGCTGAAATCATTGCTGAGAATTCAGGGCATAATAAGGTATTTTTTCCTATGCTTCCAGTGTCAATTGATGGTGCCAGCCAGAAGTGTTTATCCACGATTTTCGGTGGCATCCTCGCTTATAACGATCAACCGCCACGCCATATCCGCGCATCAATACCGGCAATCACCATCGGCAAGATGGGCATTCGGACGCTACTGGCTCGCCCATAGGATCCGGGCCATCCACTCCACTTGCTCTAGCAGCAATACAGGGTTGGGGTGTTCGGGGTTGATGCTTTTCAGCTCCACCTTGGTGGCTGTTTGCCGAACCAATTCTTTGGCCATCACTTCGCCCGTCTTGGTTTTAATCACCACCCGATCACCGCGGCGCACGGTGGCGGCCGGGGCCACGATCAAGATGTCACCCGGCCCAAAGGCTGGTTCCATACTATGACCGCTTACCTCCAGGGCATAAGCGTTTTCATCGTTAATGCTGGGTACATCCACCAAATCCCAGCCCGAGCCCGCGGGGAACCCACCATCATCAAAAAAGCCTTGTTGCCCAGCCTCGGCGAATCCGATTAGCGGCAATTGTCGCCGTTCCACAGGTCGCCGATCAATATAACCGACCAATTCTTCCAAGCTTGACCCGGTGGCCGTGAGAATTTTGGCGATGCTTTCGGTGGATGGCCATCGTTCTTTACCCGCCGCGGTTAACCGTTTTGACCGGTTAAAAGTCGTCGGATCCAGCCCTGCTTTGCGTGCAAGGCCCGAGGCGGATAGACCGCGGCTTTCCGCCAGCAGGTCAATACCACGCCATATATCATGGTGTGTCATCATAAGAATTATTTCACATATATTTCCTTAAAAATATATAGGTATATTTTCCTAGTTTTTACTTGACGCCGCAATTTATAACAATTATAAGGTAATTATTCCTAAACGCAATGGAGATGTGCCATGGCCCCAGATTGCCTCCCACCCCCCGCCGCCAACAACCAAGCCAACGAGCCGACCAACACCCCGGCCAGCACGGCGGCTAACACAGCCGATAGCGCGCCGGATCAAAGCCTTGGGTTCCGTGATGTGGAGGAAGCGTGGTTCTGGTTCATGGCTGCCTATGAGGCCCGCCAAAGCGGCGCCAAAATTGTGGCGGGGGTTGGGGCACTACCGCGTCCGTGTGAGCCGCTGGATATTTTGCGGGTTGTTGACCGGCTTTACCGCCAGCGCCGCCTGTATATCGACCATCTGCGCGTGCTGAACTTTTATGGCAAGCGCCGGTCACCCCCCGATCCCCGCCGCGATCAAGAGCGCAAAGCCTATGGCATTTGGCATGAAGCCTTGGCGCGGATTGAACCGGCTCTCCGGCGTAAGGGCATCATGCAATGACAGCGCGGCCCACTACTAGCGTGACTGGCCCCATCAATGACACCACCTCAGGGACCGCCAGCGCCACCCTCACCGGCCAACCATCGGGGGCAGCGGCCACCAACCGCCAAGTCTTTGTGCTGTTTACCGGCAAGACGGAGTTGCGTTGGCTTGGGTGGTTAAAGCCAGGGTTTCGCCATTGTTTGGCGGTGATCGACGATGGCGCAGGTTGGCTCTTATTTGACCCGCTAGCCGGTTACTTCTGGGTGGAACGGCTGGCGGTACCACCGGGGTGGGACCTGCCTGGCTATTACGAAAGTGTCGGCTACACGGTGGTGAGCGCCCAGACCCAGCAACCAGCCCGCCAAGCGCCACCTGGCCCCATGACCTGTGTGGAGGCGATCAAACGCCTGTTGGGCCTGCATAAGCCGCTGATCATCACCCCCCATCAACTCTACCGCCATCTGCGTAAAGCCACGGCATCCCATCCCCATTCCCACCATTAAACCTGCGAGGTCACCCCACCATGGGCTCCATCACATCCAGTGCTGCACCGATTGTCGGCAGCCTTATTAGCTCGAATAAAACCCCGCGCCCGGTGGCCCCGCCACCCACACCCGTGGCAGCGCCGGCGCCCCCACCACCAGCCCCGCCCGCGCCACCGCCGGAACCGGTTTACGTTGTCTATGGGTCCAAACCGCAATACGCACCCCAGGCACCGCCACCAGCCTTGACGGTGCAAGCCCCCCCACCGGCACCGGTCTACACCCCGCCGCCTGCCCCAGTTTATACCCCGCCCCCGGTCGCGTATACGCCGCCAGTCTACACCCCACCGCCAGCGCCGCCCCCCACTCCCACAACCGGGGCTGGGAACAACACGGGCAATGATGGCCTAGGCAGTGGTACCGGCAGTGGCAGTGGCAATGAAACTGATACCGGCACCGGGCTTGGGGCTGACACCGATCAAATTGTGAATCTGCTGGATCGACGACGCAGCCGCTATGGCACCATCCTGACCGGCTCCACCGGCGTGCTCGCCCTCAATGATCTCGTGCCCACCCGCCGTACCTTGTTGGGAGAATAACCATGAGCACATCACCCGATACCAATCACCGCGAGACCAGCCACAGCGCGACCACCGATAGCGATGAGGTCATCGCCGCGCGTATGGCCCGCGCCCAACAGTTAAAAAGCCAGTTTGACCACGCCTTAGAACGCCGTCGGACCTGGGAAAGCCACTGGCAGGAATGCTATGACCTGACCTTGCCCCAGCGGGCCGGTTTTGCCGATGAGAACAGCACCGGCGGCCGGCTCCATGACGATGTTTATGATGGCACCGCTGCTGATGCCGTGGACCAGTTGGCGGCAAGCCTTCTCGCCAATCTAACACCGCCCTGGTCCCGGTGGTTTGGGTTTGCCCCCGGGCCTGACCTATCAGATGGTCAAGGCGAAGAGATCGCCCCGGCCCTGGCCAAAATAGCCACCACACTCCAGGCCCATCTGGACCGGTCCAACTTCGCGGTCGAGATGCACCAATGTTACCTGGATCTGGTCACCGGTGGCACCGCCTGTTTGGGGCTAGAGCCTGAGCAGCCCGGCGAGATGTCAGCCTTTCGGTTCACCGCCGTGCCGCTCGCCGATATTGTGTTGGATGAGGGACCCTCAGGCCGCCTGGATGTGACGTTCCGGCGATTAAAAGTCACGCTTGAGCAATTCCGCCGCCGGTTCCCGGACCAGTCAGTACCCGAAGAACTCAGCCAAAACGACAGCGGCACCGCCAAAATTACTCTGATCGAGGCGGTCACACCCGATGGGCCAGCCTATCGCCATGAGGTGATCATGGGCGATGGTCCCATGGGGGGTGAGCCGATCATGGTGGCTGAAAGCCGCCAATCGGAAAGCCCGTTTATCAATTTTCGCTGGTTAAAAGCGCCGGGGGAGATTTACGGACGATCACCGGTGATGAAGGCCCTGCCCGATATCAAAACCGCCAATAAGGTGGTGGAGTTGATCTTAAAGAATGCGTCTTTTGCGGTCACGGGCATGTGGCAGGCTGAAGATGACGGTGTGCTCAACCCAGCCACGGTGGAATTGGTACCCGGCGCGATCATTCCCAAAGCCGTGGGGTCAAAGGGCCTGGCCGCCCTAGACATGCCGGGTCGGTTTGATGTGTCGCAATTGGTGCTTGATGATCTGCGCGGGCGCATTCGCCATAGCCTGTTGATCGACCGCATGGCGGCCATTAACAGCCGGGCCATGACCGCCACCGAAGTGGTCGAACGCTCGGCCGAGATGGCCCGTATTCTTGGGGCCACCTATGGCCGCCTACAATCGGAATTACTAACGCCGCTGGTGTTACGCGCCGTGGATATCTTGCGCGAACGCGGTGAGATACCCGACGTAATCATCGATGGTCGGATGGTCAGCCTGGACCATCGTTCACCCCTGGCCCAGGCCCAAGCCCAGCGAGAGGTCCAAACGACCCTCACCTGGTTGGAGGCCGCGAGCGCCCTGGGGCCTGAGGGCCAGAAAGTCATTGATGCCACGGCGGCAGCCCGGTGGTTGGGCAAAACCTTGGGCGTGCCACCCGACCTTATGCGTGATCCATCGCCGCCAATACCGATCACACCGCTTAGCGCCACGGCTAATACACACCCTGGTCTACAACCTGGCGCACATGCCAGCGCACATCCTGGCGGAGCACAAAGCGCTGCCACCGCTATGGCCGGGGCCGCCAGCCACCCGGCAGTGACCGCCGTGATTGGCCCCCGACCCGTGCCGCCCACGCGACCCACCCCCCTCTCAAACGCCCCGGGCAACCCATCGCCGACACCGCAAGTGTCACCGGGCCGTCAGCCCGTTCCTCCCTCTCAAACCCAAGCCTAAAACCCCATCCGTTTTGTAAAGGAGCCTATCCATGTCCACCACCGCCCTACCGACACCCGCCAGCCCGTCACCCACCAGCCCCATCACCAACCTGCCCAGCGGGCATATCCCTACCGCCCCCCAAGCCATCGATGAAAACGCCCCCGATCCCACGGTCAATAACAACGCCCCACCCACCGGGGTGCCCGCCAAATTCTGGGATCCCGTGAAAGGGGAAATTCGTGTTGATGCTTTGTTGAAATCCTACTTGGAACTGGAGCGTAAACTATCCGAAACAGGCCGTGTACGCCCGGCCAACAGTGTCGATGATTATGCGATCAACGTACCGGGCGGTCTGTTCGACCCAGATCCCGATATCAATCAACGCCTGTTCGGCGCCGGCTTTAGCCCCGAACAAGCCCAGCTGGTCTATGATATGGCGGCGGAATATATCATCCCATTGATCCGGGAGATGGCCAGCGAGCTGCAGGCCGAGCGCGAATTAGAACGCCTGGTCAAACATTTTGGTGGCGAGGCCAAATGGCGGGAAGTGTCGCGCCAGCTCATGGCCTGGGCCAGCAAGGAAATGCCCTCCCCCGTGGTCGAAGCCCTTGCCTCCACCGAAGCCGGGGTGATGGCCATGTATCAGATGATGCAAAACCAGGGGAATGGTCCGATCAATGCCCGTAGCAACACCACCGCCACCCCGGGCGAGGCCCATGATCTGGACGCCATGATCCGTGACCCCCGGTACTGGCGCGATAAAGACCCGGCCTTCATCAAAGCCGTGACCAACGGCTTCCAACAACGCTATAGCGGCTAAACACACCGCTGATCCAAGCATTAATACGAAGCCTCAAAAACGAAACCCCGGTGCCTGATCCGGCCCCGGGGTTTTGCCGTAAACGGCCTCCAAGCTTATTACGGTGCCAGCGATTAAGGAGCCGGTGCCGGGGGTTTTACCGTCTTAAGATGTTGTGTTGGTGCAGGTTTGTGATCAATAGGCAGAGCCTCGGCGGGTAGGGGCTCAGCAGCTGGACGCTCGGTAAATAAATTGTCGGCGTCGAGGCCATAATCGGTCGCCAGGCTGGCGCTTAAATCGGGGTGATGGCGCACTTCCAGGCTGGTGCTGGCCATGGCTTTTTTCAATTGGGTCGCGGTGATGCGCTCCCCCGGATTATCGGCAGCCCGCAACTCTTGATAAAGCGCGTGGCTTGCCGCCAGACTTGCCACCGGCTCTGTGGACCGGCTGGCCAACAAGGCGCGGCTTTGCACGATTTTGTCTTCCAGATTCAGCATGTAATGCAGATTGATCCGGCGCACATCCCGCATGGCGGCGAGGGTTTCTGCCAGGCGTCCTGCGGGACGGGGCAGGTCATCCATGGCTTTATAACGCCGCTCTGCTTTTTGCGCCAAGGCATCATAATGCTGGTGCTGGGTGGCGTTGTGCACCAAATCCACCAACCGATCACGGGCCCGCAACCGGTCGTGGTTTTCACGGCCCAGGCCAAACCAGATTTTGCCGCCCTTTAAATGACCAAGTCGGGTGGGGTCAGTGCTCACCAATTTGGCTGCCGCCGCCAACCCACCGGTGCCAGGGTCATCCACCAGTGATTGCCACGCCGCCAAGGCCGCACGACCATCCGCATAGCTGTGCTGGATCGAAAGCCGTAATTTGCTCATGGCGTTCTGGGCTTGGCTGCGATACTGGCCGGTTTCGCGCGCTTGGTGTTTCCGTCGCTCCATCTGATCCCGCCAGGCTTCTGCCTCATCCAACCGCTCAGGCGTCAGGTAGTTGGCCAGCCAGGTGGCCCGTTGTTCGATCACCTCTAGCGCCTCTTGCCGGCGGGCCAGGCTGTGCATGGTCGAAGAAGCCCCAGTGATCGCATGGCCACCCATGGTCTCCGATAAATCATCAGTATCATGCAGGGTCGGCAGATCACGCGCGGCCATGCGTTGCAGATCCACCAAATGGGCATCGCGCTGGTCAGGCCCAGCAAAGGGGAAAGGATCACGCCATTCTGGGGTGGCATTACGACTCTGGCCACGCGGTTCACCCATAGTTGCTAACCGCTCCAACAGGGCCTGATAAGGGCCGGGGGAACCGTCATAACGATAGGGATGCATGAATAGGGTACTCCTTGATCAACGCTCGTTTTAGGCCGTAAAAATGGGTGAGGCGGTGACAAAACCCGAGGGTTTTCGGGTCAATATCAGCCTGGTTAACAAGTGTTTTAGATATGAGTTATTGTTATCCTTATTGATAACAAATTAATAAGAAAGGCTCTAATTGTATTTTTTAAAGAAACAATTAAGGGGCCAATATCATCTGTCGTATCAGGATCGCATGGCAGCCTTACCCTTTCGATGATCGGCGCTTTCTACGACCAGGCGTAAAGACAAAATATTAGCGATGACTAAAGGCTAGAACCATGGCGGCATCACAGGACCTGATCAGCCCCCAAGATCGTTGGGAGGCCATGCACAACCCCGGCGACAGTCAAGCACGCCGGTTGTTGTTCTTAGAAACCCTGTTCCGGCGCGACCGCCAGGACCGGCATTTCGGCCCCGCACCGCTGACCCAGAGCCAACGGCGCTTTCTGGCCCAATCCGGCCAAGCCCGCGTGACCACCATGACCGAGGCCCTCACCGTCCTAAACACGGACGCCAGCGCCCAGCCCACCTATGAGCGAGTGGTGGTTAAAGGGGAGCTGCCCAGTGTCTGGCCGTTCCAGGCCATGGCGGTAAAATCCGGCACGCCTCTACCCACCAGCGTGCAGCATCAATTGGACCAGGGCCACAGCCTGCAAGACCTGGCGATGATTGCCAAATACGGCGATGCGGCCGGGGCCTATGCCATGCCGCGATTGGGGCTGTTTGGCGAGCAAGAGCCAACCCCCCAACCCGCCTGGCAAAAGCAAATGGCGGCCATCACAGCACTAGAGGCCTTGAACCGGTGGAGCCTTGAGATAATGGCCACACCCCAATTTGCGATCGATGTGCGTGATGCACGGGGCCAGGCCAAGCTGGCCCAGCGCGGGCGTAACCGTGTGCAGGAAACCGCCATGGATTATCAACTGCAAGGGGCCCGTATCGCCCGGCAGTTAAGCCGTATCTATAAGCATTGGGACCAGGCACAAGCCCAGCTAACCACGCGCTTAAGCGAAGGGCCGGCCCATGAGGTGATCGCCACCATTAAAAAAGACCCCAGCCTTTTGGGCGCGCTGCAAGGCCACAATTTGCTGGTGAGTCACACGCCCGCCCGGCGCGAGGCGCTACGCCAGCTGAAAGACCCCGATCTATGGTCCGCCATGGCTAGCTTCGGCGCGTTGCAAAACCGAGTGGCGTTTCAGGATCAGGCCACTGGCGATGCTGGCAAAACAAGCGCCGCAGCGCGGGGCGATCACACCACCCTGCCTTTTCAAGTGGCCGCCGTGCGCCTGGGCTGGGTGCTGAATGAACCTGATAAATTGGGCAAGGTCCGCGGCCATGTGAACGATTTGGCATTATTTCACGGCACAATCCACCACCAGCCGGTCACAGCGCTTGAAATCGCCCGTCATAAATATGACCAGGCCGACACAGATTTCGCCCGCCAAGCCTGGGCGGATCAAGCCATGGCCGCCTATACCGCCGTCCAAACAGACCCCATGGCGCGCCAGAACGCAGCCCAACAAAACATGGATCTGCGCGGCCCCATCCCAGGGAAAACCGTCACCGCCCGCCCTGCACCGCCACCAAAACCAGGCCCCGGCTCGCACTTCTTTCCAAGGATTGGCTAAGGCAGCAAACCCGATTAGCATGCCAGCCCATGGACACACGGGATTTCATCATTATCGGCGGCGGCATTGTGGGCATGGCGACCGCCCTGGAGCTGCAACAACGCCACCCCACCAGCCGGATCACCGTGTTGGAGAAAGAACCGCAGCCGGGCCAGCATCAATCGGGGCATAATTCTGGGGTTATCCATGCGGGCGTCTATTACGCGCCTGGCAGTTTGAAGGCCGGCTTCTGCCGCGACGGGGTGGCGGCGACTAAGCAATTCTGTAACGAGCACCGCATCCCTTACGACATCTGTGGCAAGCTGATTGTTGCCACCAATGAGGATGAGGCCGCGCGACTTGATGGGCTGTATGATCGCGCCCGCCAAAACGGCATTCCAATCACGCCGGTGGATCACGCGAACTTGCGGGATATGGAACCCCATATCACCGGGGTCAGGGCCTTACACTCCCCGACCACGGGGATTGTTGATTATGGCCGTATGACCCAGGTGATGGCCGGGTTGTTCGCTGATCGGGGTGGCGAGATCATCACGGCCTGCCGGGTGCACGGCGGCCATGAAACAGAGCACGGGGTGGTGATCACCACCAGCCAGGGCAGGTTTGAGGCCGGGCGTACGGTGGCGTGTGCCGGGTTGTATTCTGACCGTTTGATCCAGGCCTTTGGCCACCAGCCCACCTACCGGATCATACCGTTTCGCGGCGAGTATTATCGCGTGGGCCATCAACCAGCCGATTTTGTTCGGCACTTAATCTATCCCGTGCCCGACCCAGAGCGGCCGTTTCTGGGGGTTCATTTAACCCGCAAGCTTGATGGCGGCTTTACCGTGGGACCAAACGCTGTGCTGGCGTTCAAACGTGAGGGTTACCACCTGTCAGATGTGAGCCTGGGCGACCTGGCGAACACGGTGAGCTATCCCGGGTTCTGGCGCATGTTAATGGCCAATGCCGGTCCCGCCATGGCTGAGTTAAGCGCGTCGGCGTCCAAACGTCTTTATTTGAAAAAGGTGCAGAAATACTGCCCATCGATAGGGCTTGAGGATTTATCCCCTTACCCGGCCGGTGTCCGTGCCCAAGCGGTGGCCAAGTATGGCCGGATTATCGATGATTTCTTATTCGTCGAGACCGCGCACATGCTCCATGTGGGCAACGCGCCCTCCCCCGCGGCTACCGCAGCCATCCCCATCAGTCGGCATATCGCTGATCGGTTGTTTCGCAACAAACCCGCCGCGGCGTAGAAATGGGTGAATGATCGGCTCCCGCGCTTTGAGCAGATAGCGGCGAAAAATAGAACCGTAACCCGGCACCACATCCACCCCATCTTTCTCAATAAATTTAGCCCGGTGACGGCGATAATAGGCGGGCAGCATATACCAGGGCAGTCGGGGCCGATGATGATGGACCGCATGTAAATTATTATTCAAAAACAGAAAGCTAAACAGCGATCGGCTTTCCACAATCGCCGTACGTTGGGCAACGGCTTCAGCTGCCCGATGCTCGGCAAAAGTGCGCACCATCAACAAGCTCGCCGCAGGGTACGCCGCGCACACCAGATAGGTAAGCGGGTTGATACCAGCCACAAACACCACCCAAACAGCCACAAAAATAAGGCCGATACCATGGCGTAGCCAAGCATCTAACACACGCTTGTTGCCCTGGGCGATCAGCATGAAATCATGGCGAACAAAACCAACAAAACCAATACCAGGCCCCAGGATCAACCGCCCCAAAAGGGTTGCGTTCAAGCGCAACAAAACCTGCATGAAACCGGACATCTCATGCCAATCACGCTCCGCACGATACCAGCTTTCCGGATCTTCATAAGGGTCGGTTAGGCGTTCATCACAATGGTGTGCCAGATGGGTGTCTTTGAACCGGCGATAGGGGTAGAACAGCCCCAAAGGCAAAAACACCAAGGCCTCATTCACCCGCTGATTTTTCGTCGGATGACCGTGCAAAACTTCATGCTGTAACGATGAGTGCAAGGTGAGCGTCAAAGTGATCAGGGGTACAAATAACCACAGATCAAGGAGCGCAAGGTTATAGGTGAGCGCCAACCAACTGGCGTAACAACCAATCAACGCGATCCATGTCGGCCACTCTATGGCGGCAGAGCGGATAGCCCGTCGTTCAAGGCTCATGCACAAGCCCTTTCATTGTCCCACTATCTCAATGAGGCACCATGGTGTTGACTCTTATGGTCACTGATGTCACGGCTGCCTCACTATGTTGACGGTGCCGCAAGATGTGGAAAAAGACAAGTCTCCTATGCATGATACCCGTGACGCGACCCGGCATAACCAAGCCCCTCACCACCCCGGGCAGGTCACCGCCCACAGCCATTGGACCCGGTATTTTCTAGGCTTGATCGCCATGTTTTTGATGACCGGTTGCACATCCCTATCCCTCGCGGTCGTGAATGTGCCGACCTGGTTCAGTGATCTAACCGTCGACCAAGACCTGGTGTTTGACCCGGAGACCGGTTTGGCCCTGGATTTATACCGCCCAGGTATCCCTAACACTGACGCGCGGCACCCAGTCGTGGTTTTCTTCTATGGCGGGTCATGGCAGGAGGGCGATAAGGTCGATTATCGGTTTGTCGCGGCCAGCCTTGCGGCCCAAGGCTATCTGGTGGCCGTGCCCAATTATCGGAAGTCCCCCACGGTCGGTGTCAGCGGCTTTATGGCGGATGCCGCCCGCGCGACCCGCTGGGTGTTTGACCATGCTGAACGCTACCAAGGGGACCCAGGGCGGTTTTTTCTCATGGGCCATTCGGCGGGCGGGCATATGGCGGCCTTGCTGGGTATCGATAAGTCTTGGCTTGAGGCCGTGGGTTTACGGCCTGATCAGGTGACCGGTGTCGTGGGTCTGGCGGGCCCCTATGATTTCACCCCGCGGGCTGAAGATATCCGCCGGGTGTTTGCCGACGCGCCGGATAATGCCACCCATCTAAGCCGCCTGGTCACGGGCGATGAGCCACCCATGCTGCTGCAATATGGCCTGGCCGATGAGATCGTCGCGGCGCAAAATCATGAACGGCTCAGCGCCGCCCTCACCACCCATGATATATGCCATCAAGTCATCACCTATGAGGGCCTTGACCATGCGGATATGGTGAGCGCGTTTAGCTGGATTTACCGTGATAAGCGGCCCGTCTTTGCCGATACGCTTGCGTTCTTGGTTGCAAGCGCTGGTAGGCGGAATGGAGACTGTAGTCATCATAACACTCATCCCGACTAGACTGAGATGACAAAGCCCAAAGGCCAACTCAAAGCGCAACCTTGAGGATCCTATACACTCGGTTGCTGAGCAGCCTAGTGACGGCTACAGCGCCTTACGGGCCATCAGGGCCTGGCGCGCTTCTGATGTCATCCAGTCATTGCCCACATCCTGGGCATCGGGCTGGCGGAGGTCATGACGGGCTTGCCAGCCCTCCTGATAGGCGGCCTTGACCGAGGCTTCAACCTGGGCCAAAGCAACAAACGGCCCGTCCCGGTGCAACACATCAAGGGCGTTGTCAGGGTCACTATCGAGGCTTTTTAAAGCATCGCAATGGTGCGCATCGGTCATGGGGGCACAACTCCTAATTCGGTTATGGCGCGTGACGCTTACGCCGCGACCCGGCAGGGTGCCTGGGCGGCATAGCCATCAAACAAATCCAACACACGCCCCCGCCATTGGTAAACCGGGTCATCGGCTTGCAACAAATCCTCTGGTGACGCACAACGCGCCCATTGGAACACACCAAAGACCATATAGTCACCGTAATCCGGTGCATCACCGCCCAAAAAGGGTTGCTTGCGCACCGTTTGGCGCAACGGCTCAAGCACCGCGTTTAGCTTGTGGAGCGTGCCGCCATCACGCTGGGCAAACGCCTCAAGCGTACTACCAAAACGTGGCTCACGGGTTTTGCGGAAATAGGCCTCGTCATCGGCCGATAACAGCTCCATGAGCGGCAGGATGATCGGCGGGGTCAGAACCGGGAACAGCGACCGGTCGACCCAAAAACTCAAGAACCGCAGATGAGCCATGCCCGCCGGGGACCCAAACAGGGCGGGGCGGTCGGGATAAGCCTCATCCAAATATTCGGCGATCTTCCAACTATCGGACACCCAGCTGGCTGGCTCATCCTCAGGCCCATCAATGATCACCGGCACCCGGGTCTGGCCGCTGGCGGCGATCGCGTCCTTTTCCTGGAACCGCCAGGGGATGGTCTCAAAATCCAGCCCCTTATGCTTGAGCGCCAATTTGGTACGCCAGACAAACGGGCTGAACCGCAAATCCTCATCGGTACCGCACAAATCAAAGAGTTTGATGGTCATGGGTGTTCTCGCCAGCTGTTTTTATCTTAGGCGTAAAGCCACCAGGTTTGAGGGCGAAGCGCAAGGGAGGAAAACGACGCTTATATGGTCATTGATCACAACTCGCCCAGCCCGTAGCGCCTAAGCGGTTTCCTGAACCTGACGCTAAACCCTGTCTTGACGCTACCCTGCCCTCCTCCCCGGGGGACATATCCCGCAGCTGAATTCTGGCTCAACCAGCCTGGCGGTTAGGACGAGAGCCAGGTTGATTAGCAGCGGCAGGGCGTTTTGGAGGATGCTGGCTGGGTCCTGGTGTCACACCAAGGCGATCATGATCCGCTGTTTTCTTAAGATGATGTGACAGCTTAACCAAAGCCCCTTGATAGATACGGGTGAGCGCACGCAAATCAGCGATCGAGATCCGCTCATCAACCTGATGCATACCCCCACGCTGACCGTAATCAGCGGGCGGCTCTTGGCCGATAATGCCACCGCGTTCGGGGGGGCCCATCTCAATAACCTCAGCCTCAGGGAAATGCCGGTGAACAAACCTGCCATCGGTGGTACCACCAAAGGCATCAAGCTTTGGCGCGCTTCCTAACTCATCCGTCGTGGCGTCTTGCAAGGCCGCGGCCAGGGCCGCCGGTTTTGTCGCATAGGGGATCGAGACCGTGTCCAAATTCGCCACGACCTCAATGTGCTGCAATCTGCCCACATCAGGGTGGCTTTGTGCCCAAGCCGGAGGGTTCGCCAGGCTTTGCTTTATCCAGTCGCGGAGGCTCGCGCCGGTATGCTCAGGGGTAAAGCGGATATTCCACACCGCTTCTGCCGTCCCGGGAATAACCGCCGTCGCCGTGGGGCTGCCACCACGCATAGCGACCGGCTCAAAACCAGTATTGGGATAGATCTCTGAGCCATCCTTGAACTCATGGGCGTTCAAGATGGTCAGGGCCAAATTCAGCGCACGGTTGGGGTTTTCAAACAAATCCGGATAGGCCGCATGCCCCTGGGTGCCGCGGGCCACCAGCTTGCCCACCAGGCTACCGCGACGGCCAACTTTAAGCCCCGTGCCCAGCTGATCCTGGCTTGATGGTTCCCCGACAATCACCTGGTCTAGTTCACGACCAAGCTCATCCTTAACCCAACCGAGCATCCGGTCCGTGCCATTAACCGCAGCCCATTCCTCATCGCTCGTGATCAACAAGGACAGGCGCTGGTTCTTAATTTGCCCGCTCTTGGCGGCCTCGATGGCCGCGACGGTAAAGGCCGCCACGCTGCCCTTCATATCCGTTGTGCCGCGGCCATAGAGATAGCCATCCTTCTCCACACCTGCGAAGGGATCAACTTGCCACGCCTTGCGATCACCCACCGGGACCACATCAATATGGCCCAAATAACAGACATGATTATCCGGCCGTCCCAGATCGATTTCGGCGTAAAGATTTTCAACCGGATAGCCCCATTTCTCATGGCCACCCCGCCATTGCTTGCGATGGACACGGAAACCCGCTTGCCGCAATTCTCGCTGCAAAATATCAAGGCAAGAGAGGGAGGCAGGCAGATCCTTGGGGTCCACCGCGGTCACCGAACGCTCACGCACCAAGCGGCGCGTTAGATCAACCACATCAGGCATCGGCATGGGAGAATAACCTTGAAATGAAAGGGGGTAAAAGTTCCGCAAATGAGAATTACTCTCAACTGTCACGGTGTTTAGCCCAAGCCGCCATGCGGGTCAATCATTAGGTATAGAGCGCGCTAGAAGGCAAAGGTTAGAGCGGGAACCCAGGGCATTCTCGGGGCTGGCTTCAACCGGCAGGGAAAAACGCAACAACGCCGTCAGCGACCACAACACCCGCGAAACCACCCGCCGGCAACAAGGCAGAAAAGGTAAAGCACCGCAAACACCCGGTGGGGAAGCTATGGGACCTGCTGTTTCCTCGGGGTTATTGAGCAAAGAAAAACCCCGCAAAAGCGGGGTAAGTTTAGTTCTGTTGTTGGTTGCAGATGTAATTATACGCTCAGGTATAGCTTATCGAGAACGCCAATGTGCGCTTACGCGCTCCCGGCGACCGAATCGAACTCGTGTGTACTCATTGATCCAAATCATCAGGTTTCCCCTTGATTTTGAGCGGCACAGATGCGATTCTAACAATGCGAAGTGCGAATCGAGATGTATACCGCTCGATGAGCCGAGGGCCGGTCAGCAGATCGGCCCTTTTTCGTTTTAGGCTCCACAGCCTTATTCATCACTCAAAACACACCTGCCTTTCTTGCACCGCTGAATTACAGTTCAGCGCTACAATCATACTGCCCACACCCAAACTGACAGTCAAGCAATCAATTGCTAGGAACGCGCAATTAATTGCTTATTTTTTTGAGTCGCATTAAAGTCCTGACAGCGTCATGTTTGAAGAGGAACAAAAAATGTCCAAAAAGCAGAGCCCTGGATACCCTAACTTCGCCCTCCCAAAGGCAATTGAACACGTCAGGAAAATTTTCAGTGCGGATAGGCGCAATCCTATTGATAGAGAGGTTGCTGCAAAACATTTGGGATACGGTGGCGTAAGCGGCGCATCAGATAAAGCAATTGGCTCTTTAGGGCACTACGGCCTGGTGGAGAAAGCCGGCAAAGGCCAGATCAAAGTTACGCAGCTTGCTGTAGACATTCTTCATCCTGATAATGCTGGCGATAGAAAAGCGGCGCTTCAAGCAGCAGCAATGTCTCCTGATATTTTTCGCCAAATACAAGAGCGGTTTAGCGACGGCTTACCATCAGAAGACAACCTCAAATCTTGGCTGACGCGCGAAGAGTTTCTAGATCGCGCTATAAATCCCGTCTGCAAAGCATATTTGGAAACGTGTAACTACCTCGCACAAGAAGAGGCATTAGAAGACACTGAAAATATTGAAAATAATGACGAATTTAGCATTAGACCCAAAGTTAGCCATGCAGTAGCTGAAGAAAATCAAAAAGCTACAGAAGATAACTCTGAAATCATTTTAGAGACTGACGAATATGAATGGATTTCAAATAGAATTGCAAAAAACGTAAGTGCTAGAATACTTATTAGGGGTGGGCAGATTGGCCCCAAAGAAATTTCAAGATTAATAAGCATTCTAGAAGTGCAGAGTCAGATATTAGAAGATGATTACGAATAAAATTAGGGCCG
>JBCCBF010000193.1:0-5631 GCA_039814445.1 Pseudomonadota bacterium | reverse complement strand
TCACCGATTATGTGGCCAAATTCGATCGTGAGGGCCTGTTGCAAACGTTGGCGGAGACCTTCGCCCAGGATAAGGGGGCCGCATAAACATGGCTGCTGTTGTCTCGTCCAACCAACAATTCGAACGGCATATCAACACTAATAATGCCCAATGGGATTATGTGACCATGCGGATTGCCGGGCAGTTATTCGGTATTCCCGTGCTTCAAGTGCAAGACGTGTTGGGGGCCCAACGGATCACCCGGATACCCTTGGCACCACCCGAAGTGGCCGGGTCGTTGAACCTGCGTGGTCGTATTGTCACCGCTATTGATGTGCGTTCCCGTTTGGAATTAGAAACTCGGCCACAAAATTTGAAAGAAATGAGCATTGTGGTCGAGCATTCGGGCGAGTTATATAGCCTGATTGTCGATGAGGTTGGCGAGGTGCTAAACCTGGAAGAGGCAAGTTATGAACAAAATCCAGCCACCATGGATCGCCGTTGGCATGAGGTGTCGGGCGGTATTCACCGGTTGGATGATGAGTTGTTAGTTATTCTCGATATCGGTCGCCTGTTAAGTTTTGCAGACTTAGACGCCAACTAAGGGTAAAGTCGGCAAGTGTTTCGGGGGCAAAATATAGTGTTGCTGATCTTATGAAGTCCTGTCTCGTCGTAGATGACAGCCGAATTGTTCGCCGCGTCGCGCGTAAAATTCTTGAAGAACTCGGTTTTGAATGTGTCGAAGCCGCTGATGGGGAGGAAGCCCTCACAGCGTGCCGTGAATCACTGCCTGATGTGATCTTGCTCGACTGGAATATGCCCGTGATGACCGGCATCGATTTCCTGCACGAACTCAATAAGATTGCCAAAGATAACCTGCCCAAAGTGGTGTTCTGCACCACAGAAAGCGACATGGAGAATATCTCCGAGGCGTTAGAGGCGGGGGCCAGCGAGTATATGTTCAAGCCTTTTGATAGTGAGATTTTACAAGGTAAATTCCGCCAAATCGGACTGATTTAAAAAAGGTGAAGCGGTCCTCTCTAGTTGGGTGCAGACCGCAGGATATTTAGTTGAGGAACGATCATTGACGTCAAAGACTGACGATCAGCAAGGCGATAAGAACAGCCAAACCACAGGGCAGGTGACCGAGCCAGCCGTGGATTTGTCGCTGGATGTGGAACCTTGCCGCGTTATGCTGGTCGATGACTCAGCCGTGACCCGTGGGCTGGTATCGCGCATTCTGGAAAGCGACCAGCAAATTGATGTGGTCGCATCGGTGAATGATGGGCAAATGGCGATCAACTCGTTGCGCCGTACACCGGTGGATGTGATCGTCCTGGATGTGGAAATGCCGGTCATGGACGGGCTGACAGCCCTACCACAATTGATCGAGATAGACCCCGCCGCCCGCATCATTGTGCTCTCGACCCTCACCAAACAAAACGCTACGACCACGGTGCGCGCGCTGCAAATGGGTGCGGCCGAATGCATGCTGAAACCCTCCAGCAGCCGTGAGATTAACAGTGCTGAGGATTTCAAATCTGAGCTAATACGCAAATCAAAAGCTTTGTGCATTAGCGCGCGGAAAAAGGGGGTGCGACCATCGGATCCGAAAAAGCGGCGTCCGCGGCCCAAACTGCCCCATGAGCGAAAAGCCGAGCAGCCGAAAAAAGTCGAGATTAAAACCCGCGCCTCTACCAATCTGCCGGTACCAGACGTTATTGCTATTGGCAGTTCCACCGGTGGCCCCCAGGCGTTGTTTGAGGTTTTAAAAGCCTTGAAGGACGGCACCCGGCAGCCGGTGTTCATCACCCAGCACATGCCGGGCACCTTTACCAATATCTTGGCCAACCATATCGCCCGCCAATGCGAGGTCGATTGTGTGGAGGCAGAAGACGGCGCGCCGGTGATCGATGGTCGCGTTTATGTGGCGCCGGGTGGGTACCACATGACGGTGGTAAGCCGGGAAGGCCAGCAATTTATTGAGCTGAATCAAGACCCGCCAGAAAATTTTTGCCGTCCAGCGGTCGATCCCATGATGCGCAGCCTGGTCAATGTCTATGGCCGTCGCGTACTGGCTTTGATCCTGACCGGCATGGGGCAAGATGGCTTGAAAGGCTGCCAAGCGGTGGTTGATGCGGGCGGCACTGTTTTGGCCCAGGACGAAGACACCAGCGTTGTATGGGGCATGCCCGGGGCCGTGGCAAATGCCGGTATTTGCAGT
This sequence comes from Pseudomonadota bacterium, assembly GCA_039814445.1. GTDB lineage: Bacteria > Pseudomonadota > Alphaproteobacteria > TMED2 > TMED2 > TMED2. The sequence continues at coordinate 3,428 of JBCCBF010000193.1, read as the reverse complement.
GAAATCATCCCGTTACCTGAGATTGGGCCGAAGTTGTATAATTATGCAACGCGGCTAAAGGGGTAACGGCCGATGCGTACGGGTGATTTCGAACTCTTCGCGGATCTGGTGAAAAAGGCATCCGGTATCCATCTGACCGAGGATAAGGCTTATTTGCTGGAATCCCGGCTGATGAGCGTGGCCCGTAAGCATAATTTAGACAGTCTCGATACCCTGGCTGACACGGTGCGCAAACAGCGCAATGGCCCCATGGCTGATGATATTGTGGAAGCGATGACGACCAATGAATCCTCGTTTTTCCGGGATCAACGGCCGTTCGAACAGTTCCGCAATTTTGTCTTGCCGCGCTTGTTACAAAGCCGCCGGGATCGCAAGCTGATCCGCATTTGGTCAGCGGCTTGTTCCAGTGGCCAGGAGCCATACTCCTTGGCCATGATCCTCCATGAAGAACAGGCTAAATTAGCGGGCTGGAAGGTTGAAATCCTGGCCACTGACATCTCGAAAGAGATGGTCGATAAAGCCAAGCAAGGGACCTACAGCCAGTTTGAAGTACAGCGCGGCTTACCGATCCAGCTTTTGGTCAAATTCTTCAACCAAGAAGGCGACCGCTGGACGGTGAAGGATGAGCTGCGGCGCGGCATTACCTTTAAGACGTTCAACCTGATGGAGGATGCGTCCTCCCTGGGTGTCTTTGACGTGATTTTCTGCCGTAACGTTTTGATTTACTTTGATTCTGAGACCAAAGAGGCCGTGCTGGAAAACATTAGCCGACGGCTGCCTGATGATGGTCTTTTATTCCTGGGCGGCGCGGAAACGATCATCGGTGTGACCGACCGGTTCAAGAACCTGCCCGATCAACGCGGCGTGTTCCAAGTGCTGTGCAATGGCCCGCCAGGCTCAACTGTCCTACTCAAACAGCACGCCGCCCTGACGGCATAGGTTAAGCGCTATCGACCCTACCTGGCGTTGGGCCTTCTTACCTCTTCACATTGCTATACCGGCTTCACACCAGGCGAGGGGCATCCTGCAGCACTTCACGCTGCCGATTACGCTGAGACATAGGTGGGCAAATCATCCACGGTCTGTTCGGGCTGCGGATCCCGTAAAACATAGCCGCGGCCCCAGACGGTTTCGATATAGTTGTCACCGCCCGTCGCCTTCGCCAATTTCTTACGCAGCTTACAGATGAAGACATCAATGATCTTCAGCTCTGGCTCATCAATCCCGCCATAGAGATGGTTTAAAAACATCTCCTTGGTCAGGGTGGTGCCCTTGCGCAAGGAGAGTAGCTCAAGGATCGCGTATTCTTTACCGGTGAGGTGCACGGTCTTGCCATCACAGGTCACGGTGCGCTCATCCAAATTCACATCGATCTGACCTGTGGTGATGATCGAATGGGCGTGGCCTTTACTGCGCCGGATGATGGCTTGGATGCGTGCGATCAATTCACGCTTATCAAACGGTTTGGTCAGGTAATCATCCGCACCCGAACCAAAACCGCGGATTTTGTCATCCGAGGAGGTGAGGGCTGAGAGCATCAGTGTCGGGGTACTGATCCGGGCGGAGCGCAAGCGCCGCAAGACCTCATACCCATCAATATCCGGGAGCATGACATCGAGAATCAGTAAGTCGTAATCGTAGAGTTTACCAATTTCCAACCCATCTTCGCCAAGATCAGTGTGGTCCACGATGAACCCCTCAGACCGCAACATGAGGGATACGCTATTTGAAACGCTCACATCATCTTCTATTAACAACACACGCATCGCACTGCCTCCACGATTGCCGTATAATTCATTCATCTGTGTTTCATGATGGTAAATTGAATTAGTTAACAAACCTTTCTATTCGGTTGATGGGATAAGCCTACCTATGGATGTTTTATCCTGTTGCCCCACTAAAACTTGCTGACGGCTCACCCTCGTATGTCCGACAAGATCGACGATAACCACAAAGACCGCCCGGCGGCCTCCATCATCGATACGATGGATAAGCTGCTCGATGGGGTCGATGCTGTGCGTGAGTTTGGCCGGGTCACCGCGATACAGGGCATGTTGGTAGAGGTTGCTGGTATCCAACACGCCCTGGCCGTGGGCGGGCGTTGTGATATCGAAGCACGGGATGGCCGGATTGTGCCGGCCGAAGTGGTTGGGTTCCGAGACCGTAAAGCCTTGATGCTGATCTATGGTGCGGTGGAGGGCATTGGCCTGGGCTGTGAGGTGGAAGTCAGCCGCGATGAGCCGCTGCTATTTCCCGCCGATGCCTGGCTGGGGCGGATTGTTAACGCCCTGGGCCAGCCCATTGATGGTAAAGGGGCGTTACCACAAGGCCGTATGGGTGTGCCGTTCCGAAACACCCCGCCCCCGGCTCATAAGCGCCGGCGTATTGGCGCTAAAATCGACGTGGGCGTACGTGGTATCAATACGTTTCTGACCTGTTGCCGCGGCCAGCGGATGGGTATCTTTTCAGGGTCCGGTGTTGGTAAATCGACCCTGCTTTCCATGATGGCCCGGTACACCACGGCCGATGTCATCGTGATCGGCCTGGTCGGCGAACGGGGCCGAGAGGTGCAAGAGTTCATCGAAGATGATCTGGGCGAAGAGGGATTAAAGCGCGCGGTGGTGGTCGTGGCCACCTCCGATGAACCCGCCGTTATGCGGCGGCAGGCTGCTTATACAACCCTATCGGTCTGTGAGTATTTCCGCGATCAAGGGCTTGATGTGCTGTGCTTGATGGACAGTGTCACCCGGTTTGCCATGGCCCAGCGTGAGATTGGCCTGTCAGCCGGTGAGCCTCCGACCTCAAAAGGCTACCCACCCACCACCTTTTCCGAACTCGCCAAATTGTTAGAGCGAGCCGGCCCGGGTGAGGAGCATGGCAGCATCACCGGTTTATTCTCAATCCTGGTCGAAGGGGATGACCATAACGAGCCCATTTCCGATGCCGTGCGCGGCATTATTGATGGCCATATTATGCTCGATCGTGAAATCGCTGAGCGGGGGCGTTATCCGGCAATCAATGTGTTGCGTTCGGTGTCGAGAACCATGCCTGATTGTAATACCGATGAGCAGAACCAATTGGTGGCGACGGCAAAGCAAGTCGTGTCTTCCTATGAGAATATGGCCGAGTTGATCCGCCTGGGGGCTTATCGCCGGGGTAGTGATCCAGAGATTGATCGGGCGATTGAGCTGTACCCGAACATCGAAGGGTTCATTTCGCAAACCAAAGGTGATCACACCGATTTGGCCGAGGGGTATGCGTTGTTGGCCCAGGCCCTGGGCATGCCTTATGGTGGGCATCAGGCGAACGCTGACAGCGCGCATGGCGGCGATGGTGGCTTCTGGCATCGTCGGCAGCTTGCGAGTCCGGTAGACTGGGACGCATTAAACAGCTACATCAACGGATTTCCACCGCCTCACTCACCGGGG
>JBCCBF010000284.1:0-3812 GCA_039814445.1 Pseudomonadota bacterium | reverse complement strand
GCGATGACGCCGTGGCTGCCGCTTGGATTCCTCTTAATCAATTAGATGATTATGCGATCTGGGATGAAACCCGGCGGGTGATTGCGCTTGCCACGGCTCAGGAAGGCTGATCCATGGACTTTATGTTGTGGTACGTCGTCATCGCTTGTTCAGGCGCAGCCCTGTTATGCCTGTATTTTTCATGGCGTGCGTTCTGGCTTTGGAAATCGATACCCAATTGGCCGACCGTCAAGGGGCAGGTCGTGAGCAGCCAGTCAGAGCGAATGGGTCGCTATCCACGCTCCAGTTACGCTTTGGTGGTTAAAATACGCTACACCTATCGCGGGGATACCTACAATAATACGCACCCGATCCCAGGCGGAGCCGTGAGTAGAAGCGAAGCGGGGGTCAATGCGTTGGCTGACATGCTCACAGTTGGCACCGTTGTTCGCTTATTTGTTAACCCCATGAAACCGAAAGAGGCCTATATAGAGCGCGTGGCGCCGTGGCGTATTTTTGCGCTGATACTATGTGTTCTGATCTTCGGTACCGCTGGTGGCAAAGTGCTTTACGATAATCATGATCAAGCGCGAGCGTTTATGGATGGTGAGTTCCGTCACTACGCACCGGCCCTAGGCTTCGATGACTAACAGTCAGGTTAAAGCCACGTTGATTGGTGGTGTCGCTGTTTTGCTCTGGTCTAGCCTGGCCTTGTTCACCGTGCTGTCTGGGCGTATCCCGCCGTTTCAGCTGTTAGCGATGGCCTTTGCCCTGGCGACCCTGCTTGGCTTTGCCTGGTCCTGGCGGCGACGGGGCAGCATGCGAGCTGTTTGGTCGTGTTTCCGGCAACCCCTGCGCGTGTGGGCCTTGGGCATTGGTGGTTTGTTTGGCTATCATTTTTGCTACTTTTTAGCGCTCAGGCTGGCCCCGCCGGTTGAGGCTAACTTGTTGAATTATCTGTGGCCTTTGCTGATTGTCTTGTTCTCAGCCTTGCTGCCTGGCCATCGGTTGCGATGGTTTCATCTGGTGGGTGCTGGTCTGGGGCTGGTGGGTACCGCGCTTATTATTCTGGGCGTGGAAACCACGGCGGGTCAGGCAACAGCCCCCCTGCTGGGGTTGGTCATTGCCTTTATGGCCGCCTTAGTCTGGTCGAGCTACTCGGTGCTTAACCGCCGTCTGCCCCATGTGCCAACCGATACGGTGATCGGTTTTTGTCTGGTCACCGCGTTGTTATCGATCCCGGCCCATCTGCTGGTTGAGCAAACAATCATACCAACCACGACCGAATGGCTTGCCGCCCTTGCCCTGGGGCTCGGTCCCGTGGGTGGGGCTTTTTTCGTCTGGGACTACGGCACGAAACAGGGGGATATTCGGGTGTTAGGCGCCTTGTCATACCTAGCGCCCTTGTTGTCGACTTTATCACTCGTGGCGATGGGGGTGCGTCAGTTCGATGGGCTCTTGGCGCTATCTTGCTTATTCATCATTGGTGGCGCGCTGATCGCCAGTCAGGAAATGTTCCGGCGGGAGGCGAAACCATAGGCTCAAGGGCACAATCGCTAGGCAGGATATGGGCTCAGGCCACCGCCATAAACACCTAGCGGGCTAATAACTCAGCCAGCACTGCTTCATAAACCGGTCGTTTAAATCCGACAATTAACGCGATCACATCATCCGGGGTCGCCCAGCGCCATTGGCTGAATTCCTGATGATCATCGGCGGTCAGGTCAATGTCTTGATCGGTGCCGGTAAACCGCGCCAAGGCCCAATGTTGGCGTTGCCCCAACCATTTGCCTTTTGAGGCTTTTTCCCGAATATCAGCGGGGAAATCATAATAGTGCCAATCAGTGGTCAGGCGTTCGATTTCAGCTTTTTGGGTGCCGATTTCTTCGCCCAATTCACGCAAGGCGGCGGCTGGCACGCTTTCGCCTTTGTCGATGCCGCCCTGGGGCATTTGCCAGGCGCCAGGGGCATCGGTGCGCTCACCAATGAAAATCAGCCCCTGATCGTTTTGGAGCACAACGCCCACGCAGGGGCGATATTCATCTGGGTTTCGACTTGGTTCCATGGTCGTAAAATTAGCTGTCACTGCCTAAGGGTCGTTTCGCCACGGCACTGACGGGCACCAGATCGATCCCACGTGACCGTAAGAGAGGTAGCCATTCATCCAGCCGCTGTAGGGTAATGGGGAAGGGTTGGGCAAACCCGATGGCCACGCCATTAAGCCGGGCAATGGCTTCTAGCCCTTGCAATTGCTCGTCAATATCAGCGGCGGTGGGCAAGGCATCAATGAAACGATTGCTGCGGCCATACGGCATAGGCAGCCGCTTGGCGATGGTCTCGCTGACGCTGTTGATGGCCGTGTTATTGTCGATAAAGATCATGCCCCGATCGGCAATCTCGCTCATGATAGGGGCGAGGGCGGGTTGATCCTCTAACAGGGCCGTGCCCATGAAATTGGTTACCCCCACATACCCTTCTGCCGATCCCAAGGACCGATAGAGGGCGGCGCGATTATCCTGCGGGGTCACATCCACCAACAATGGGTTGGGGCCGGGATCATCGATGGGATAGGCCGTGGGTTCCATGGGCAGTGCCAAAAGGCTCTCATGGCCATCATTCCGGGCAGCCGCGATCAAATCGTTTAGATCGGGGGCATAAGCATGGAATGCCAAGGAAATATCAGCGGGCAGGCGTTCAATCGCCACCTGGGTACGGGTCTCATCAAGTCCCAAATCGGTCATTACAATCGCAATGCGCGGTACGTCCAAGGCAACCACTTGCCGTGCGTACACCCGGGCCGAACGTTGGCCATCACTGCCAATAACCGGGAGGGGGCCAAACTCGGATGCCTCTTGCAGGCTTAACTGCGGTTCCTGCGGTGGCGTGCCATCCGGTCGATCAACGGCTTGGGGCACAGCGTCGACCACGGGGACAAGCGGGGTTTCCCCATCGGCCACTATCACTGGATCGGCGGCGGGATTATTATCGGGGGTGAGCCCAGGCGACGGTGGCGTCGAAGGATCTGGTTCTGGGTCGGCGACGCCAGGTGCAGGCTCATCAGGTTCCACCAGGACAATTTGTGGGTCAATGACCGGCTCTGGCGCTGGCTCGGGCGTGACGATCGGGTCAGCCACCGCCACCTCGCCGGTGATGGCCACGGTTACGCTGATATCGGCGGGCGGTTCTGGTGCCGGTGGTGGTACCACATAGGCGAGATAGCCGGCATAGGCACCGAGGCCCAGCATGTACAAGATCGAGGCGGCTACCGGTAGGGCGGCGCTTTTTGATTTGGCAGGTTGCGGGTCGTCCGGGGCGGGTTTATCGGCGGCGCTTTCGATATCATCGCCGCTGGCCTGTACCGCGTCGTCATCCCATTTGGTGTTGCCGTCAGTATCCTCGGGAAATTCACTGGCGAGGGCGGTTTCATCGGCCAGGCTGGACACGGCGGTCTCATCAGGCTCGCTCAGGCTGTCGGGCATGACATCGTCATGGCCGATATCGCCGCCCTGATGGCTGGCGGCGTCGACCCGGTCTTCTTCTGGCGTGGCGGGGTCATCATCATCGACCCCAGCGCCCGCCATGGACTCTTTTAAAGCGTTCGGCAGCATTGTTTCTCCGGTGCTAGCCCGCCTCGGTCATCGGTGGTTGTTTAGGCATACTGCCGTCACCATACCACCCATGGGTTACCTTCCACTCACGAGACGATTAGCAACCATGAAAAACCATGGTGAAAAACGACTCGCTTTAATTGACCACTGTAGAGCGAAATAGCGACACACCGCGCAATAGGTCGAGTGCTCGGGCTAATTGATAGTCGAACGGTTGCCCATCGG
>JBCCBF010000361.1:0-2610 GCA_039814445.1 Pseudomonadota bacterium | reverse complement strand
CAGATTTTGTGGGTCTTTCTCAAAACTATTCAAAATAGGTCTGTGACTTTCAGATTTCTGATTTAGATATTTTACATCAACGAAGTCGATCGTGGTGCTGGTATCATAGGCCGGAGCGGCAGCGATAGTTCTCGGGCATGGATGTCTAGTTCATTCGGCACGGCCAGTCGCAGTTCAAGGCGTCTTCAAGCATGAGGTTGACCCCGTGATTTTCGATGCCCCGCCGACAAAATTGGGCGTTCAGCAGGCCATGGAGACCCGCAGGCAAATGGCAGATTTGAAAATCAAACTCGCATCATCGGCCATGGCAGCGCCTTCCAAGAGGTCATCGACCGCATGTTGAGCAATTGCGAGATGTATAAGTACAGATAGCACCGCTTGGGGTGCCCCCGGCCCGGCATCAGCCGCCCGTCCTTATGCGATGGCGCCAGTTTTCCGAACGTCGAAAGCTTTAGACCCGCTTGCTCAGGGCGCTCCAGATCATAAGGACCAGCACTGCACCTATGACAGACCCAATGAAGCCAGCGCTTTCGCCCATCTGGTAAAAGCCCAATTGCTGTCCGAGCCAGGTGAAAAAAAACGCCCCGCCAATACCGAGCAGGGTTGTGAGGACGAAACCAGATGGTGGGTTGGGCCCCGGCTTGAGCCATTTGGCTATCAGTCCGGCGATAAAGCCAATGAGAATTGTCCAGATAATGCCCATGAGAACCCTCCAAGATCACACTCATAATTTCTTTGAACCAGTGTCAAAACGACCACCAGGACAATTGGTTCCAAAATCAGTCCAAAGGTGCGCGTTTAGTCGTCGGCGCGGCTGAATTCCGGCATGGACGCCACCGCCCGCTTGAGAGCTTCGCCCCAATCTTCTGACAATGTGGTGAAATAGCTGTCGCTTATCTCAACCCTGCCCCTATCGGCAAATTGGTAGCTGTCATTGTCGTACAGGCACCAATCAATGGGTAGATCGACGGACAGATTGGCCTTGATAGTGCTGTCAAAAGAGATGAGGAGCAACCGGATCGCCTCATCAAAGCTCATGTCTGGATCATAGGCGCGCAGCAATATGGGCCGGCCATATTTTGTTTCACCGATCTGGAAGAAGGGGGTGTCTTCCGACACTTCGACAAAATTGCCTTCTGGATAGATCATGAAAATAGTCGGTACGCCCGGCGCAATCTGCCCGGCCAAAATCATCGTGGCCCCGAAGGTCGGATCCATTTGCGTGGCGCCGCCTGACGACCCATTGGTAGCGGACGATTGTTCGGCAATAACATCACGCAATTCATTGCCGATCAGTGTGGCCAGCTGAAACATGGTGGGCGCTTGCAGGAGAGACGGGTCACGTTCGTCGGGAATTTTTGTCCGCTCATCCAGCCGACTGATCAGGGCTTGGGTGGTGGCCAGATTGCCCGCACCCAGCAATGCGATCGCCCGGTCACCCTCGACCTCCCAGGTTGTCAGCTTGCGGTAGGTCGAAATATTGTCGACGCCAGCATTTGTGCGGGTGTCCGACATCATCACCAGCCCGTGGGAAAGCCTTACCGCCACGCAATAGGTCATCTTCTCAAACTCTCTTTTGGCTGACACATGAATGCCAAAGCACCGGAGCGACGCTTAGCCGACCTATTGCTGAACCTGAATGGCAACGGATAGCTTTTCCCCGCCATGATCTCCAAAACTTATGCCAGACACTGGCGCCGCGTCGCGATAGTCTCGGCCCGTTGCAACACGAACATAACGTTCGTCCGGCGAAATACCGTTGGAGATATCAAAGCCAACCCAACCCAAACCCGCAATATAGGCTTCCGCCCACGCATGGGCGGCATCGTGCACCTCATCTTCCTGGGTAGCGAGATAACCTGAGACATAACGTGCCGACAGGCCAAGGGTGCGCGCTCCAGCGCAAAAGATATGGGCGTGATCCTGGCATACGCCACGCCCTTCCCCCAGCGCCTGCTCACCCGTCGTGGTCACATTGGTCTCGCCCACCGTCCATTCCACGGCGTCACGCACACGCTTCGACAGGGCGTGCATGCGCTCCAGTTCATCGGGCAATTCCGCATTCATTCCCTTGACCAATTGACGGGTCAGATTGCCAGCCCGCGTCAGTGGCGTGCCCTCGGCGAAATACCATAGTGGCGCAAATCCTGAATGTTCGCCAATGACGCCATTTGTGTCACTGGTCCGCACCTGGCCTTGGCTGGTGATGGTGATCTGTCTTGCGCCATCGGCAACCGAAATCATGGTCACATGATTGTTGTGGTGATCGTGAAAGGTCAGCTCTTCCTTGGCGCCCTCAACACTTGTGCTCCAGGTGATGACTTCTTGCTCGGTTCGGGTTTTGGGCAAAAGCCGCAATTGCTGCAGCCCGTAATTGACCGGTCGTTCATAGCTGTAGCTGGTCTGGTGCTTGATGTTCAAAAGCATTTAGCCACCCTCATCCGTAGAACCGGTAATCGGTTTCGATTTGGGTGCCAAGGGTCTGCAAATCGGCAAGAAAGGTCACGATGGTTTCGTGCAGGCCGTGATCAAACACATCGTCCACCGAACTGTCTCTCAAGCGCAGGGTCAGGGCGTCCGCCAGATCATGGCTGGTGTGACGGATGCCAT
>JBCCBF010000283.1:0-3825 GCA_039814445.1 Pseudomonadota bacterium | reverse complement strand
GATGCTGCCAGTGGCGATGACGCTGGTGACGCCGCGGCTGAAGAAGCCGATGCTGAGAAGGCAAGCGCATAAAAATATCTTTTCGGGTAGACGGCATTCAGTTCTTCCCGTGACTCACAGCCTGTGAGCAAGTTAAGCAGACGGCCGGCGATTTTTCGTCGGCCGTTTGTTGTTTGTGGCCAAGGCTACCGCTAGGTTACCGGCCATGCAAAACAGTGCCTCCCCCCCTCCCTTCGACGAAAATCCCGAGCTGGTTCCTGCCAATGATCCGGCCCGCGATGACGCGGATAATGTGACCCTCCCGCCCCATAATGTGGAAGCGGAACAAGGGCTGTTGGGCGCGCTGTTGTTTGAAAACCGGTTGCTTGACCGGGTCGAGGATCGGCTAAAGCCTGAGTATTTCTATGTCCCCGCCCATGGCCGCATCTTTGGTGCCATTCAGCGCCTTATCCAAAATGGCCAAGTGGCGGACCCGCGCACACTCCGGCTATTCTTTGACGAAGATGAGGATCTGTCTGAGGCTGGTGGTGGCCGTTATCTGGCGGACATCGCCGCCAATGGTATCACCAGCGGCGCGGTTGTGGATTATGCCAACGCCATCGCCGATTTATACCTGCGCCGCCGTTTGATTGAGCTGGGTCATGACATGGCCCACACCGCCTCCCGCGCCAGCCTTGAAAGCGATGCCAAAGAGCAATTGGCCGAAGCCGAAAGCCACTTGTTCAACCTGGCCACTGCGGGCGATACGGATCGGGGCAGCGTGGCCCTGGTTGATGCCCTACAAATCGCCATTGATGCGGCGGAAAAAGCCTACCAACACGGCAGTGGTATCACCGGCGTGACCACGGGCTTTAAATCCCTGGATGCGAAGCTGGGCGGCATGCACCGGTCAGATTTGATCATCCTGGCCGGACGCCCCTCCATGGGTAAAACAGCCTTGGCCACCAATATTGCCTTTCGCAGCGCCCGGGCCTGCGATCGCAGTAATGGTGATGAGGGTGCCGCGGTTCTGATGTTCTCTTTAGAGATGTCGGCGGACCAGCTGGCCGGTCGTATTTTGGCCGATGTCACCCGCATTCCGTCTGATAAAATTCGTCGTGGTGAGCTGCGCGAACAAGATCTACCCGCGTTCATCGAAGCAAGCCGCGATCTGCAAAACACCGGCCTGTATATCGATGACACCCCCGCCCTCTCCATTGGCCAGGTGCGGCAACGGGCAAGGCGGCTCGCGCGGACCAAGAATATCGGCATGGTGGTGATCGATTATTTGCAGCTGCTGCGTGGCTCATCAGCCAGCAGCGATAATCGGGTGCAGGAAATTTCGGAAATCACCCGTGGCCTGAAGGCTTTGGCCAAAGAACTCCATATCCCGGTTTTGGCCCTGTCCCAGTTATCGCGGGCGGTGGAACAACGGGAAGATAAACGCCCACAACTGGCCGATCTGCGAGAATCAGGCTCGATTGAGCAGGATGCCGATGTGGTGATGTTCGTCTACCGGGAAAGCTATTATCTGGAGCGTGCCGAACCCGCCCAACGCCCGGATGAAACCCAAGAGCGTTATAATGAACGCTTCGCCAATTGGTCCGACCGCGCCCAGACCATGGAAGGCAAGGCCGAAGCGATTGTTGCCAAGCAGCGTCATGGCCCCATCGGCTCGGTGCTACTCAGCTTTGAAGGCACCCTCACCCGATTTGATGATCTGGATGATTTCCACGAAGCACGGTGATGCAAAACCAGGCACTACGGCCCTCAAAGAACTAGCGGCATCATTCTGAAAACAGTAGCTTATCGGCATTCTATTCGTGCCCCTTACCGATCTGAAAGCCTGCCTCCATGGATGCTGTGACCCCGGCCATGCCGTCGAGCTTGAATGCCAACGCTGTCTTGACCGTTGATTTGGATGCTCTGGGGGCGAATTACCGCTTGCTCAAGGATAAGATTGGCGGCGCTGTTTGTGCGGGGGTGGTGAAGGCAAATGGCTATGGCCTGGGCAGTGGCGTGGTGGCCCAGCGATTATGGCGTGAGGGGTGCCGCTTATTCTTTGTCGCTACCATTGATGAAGCCATCACCTTGCGCGACGCCCTGGGCGATGAGGCCGCCATCGCAACTTTGAGCGCTTATGTACGGGGGTCCGAGGTTGAGCTGATCCGTTATAATTTGATCCCGGTACTCAATGACCAAGAAGACATCCGCTATTGGCGATCCGCGGCCCGGGCCTCAGACCGGCATTTGCCGGCGATGATACAATTCGATACCGGCATGTCGCGCCTGGGCCTGCCCCCAGACCAGCTTGACGCCGTCGCCGATGACCCGGACGCCTTCCAGGGGCTCGATGTGCACTATACCTTAAGTCACCTGGCCTCAGCTGATGTGGCGGGAAGTCCGCAAAACGAAGAACAGCTGACCCGGTTCACCGCGGGCTATAATCGCCTCAGCCGTCACATCGACCAAAACCGGGCTAGTTTCGCCAATTCCGCCGGTATTTTTCTGGGCCATGATTACCATTTAGATATGGTGCGCCCGGGCATTGCGCTATATGGCGGTAACCCCACGCCGCATACGGACAACCCCATGCAACCCGTGGTGAAGCTAACCGCGCGTATCTTGCAAATTCGTGAGATACCAGCGGGGCAAAGCGTCGGTTATGGCGCGTCTTGGACCGCGGAACGCCCGAGCCGCATTGCGACCCTGGGCCTGGGTTATGCCGATGGCTTTTTACGCACTGGCAGCAATCAAGGTCATGTGGCCTTTGGCACCCTAAAAGCACCGATTGTGGGGCGTATTTCCATGGATTTAACGGGGATTGATGTGACCGATATTGCCCCTGAAATCTGCCGTCCCGGGGATCAGATTGAGATTATTGGCGACCATCGACCCGTGGATGACGCCGCCACTGATCACATGACGATCTCGTACGAAATGCTAACGAGCCTTGGCAATCGCTATCGCCGGGTTTATGAGACTGGGTAAGTATTTTAATACCGCCCCCAACGAAGTGCCAAGCCCACACCATGGTCAGCCAAAGCGCTAATCCCCTTGCCCTTATCGGTCGTGCCTTTCTGGGCATGCTGGCCCAAATCGGGCAGCTCACCATCTTCACCGCTACCGCCCTACGCCATCTGGTGACGCCCCCCTATTTCCCGCGCATTGTTGGGCGCCAATTGATGCAGATGGGGTTTTATTCCCTGCCTGTGGTGGGGCTGACCGCACTGTTTACCGGCATGGTGCTAGCGCTGCAAAGCTATACGGGCTTTTCCCGGTTTCAGGCTGAGGGTGCTGTGGCCACCGTGGTGGTCCTGTCCATGACCCGGGAGCTGGGGCCGGTGCTCGCCGGGCTAATGGTGGCCGGCCGGGTTGGTGCCTCAATTGCGGCTGAGATTGGCACCATGCGGGTGACCGAACAAATCGATGCCCTGTGGACGCTATCAACCAACCCGTTCAAATACCTGATCGCCCCCCGTTTGCTGGCGGGGACGATCACCCTGCCGCTTTTGGTGATCATGGCGGATAGTATCGGGGTGATGGGCGGCTATCTGATCGGCGTTTATGTGCTGGATTTCAACAGCGCTGCGTATTTGCAGAATACCGTTGAGTTTTTAAAACCGATCGATGTGCTCTCTGGCCTCGCAAAAGCGGCCGTATTTGGGTTCATTGTGGCCCTTATGGGGTGCTATCAGGGGTATTATTCCGGCCGCGGTGCCCAAGGGGTGGGTAAGGCCACCACCAACGCTGTGGTGACCGCATCAATCCTGATCCTCACCTTCAATTATATCATCACCGAGTTGTTCTTCGCCCGATGACCACAACCAGCGCCAAAATTAGCCT
>JBCCBF010000431.1:0-1693 GCA_039814445.1 Pseudomonadota bacterium | reverse complement strand
TCGCGGCATCTCGACCGTGATTATCCTGGCCAGTGGGCTGTTGGGGCTGGACCATGCCCAACATGCGACCCTGGGCCATGGCCTGGTCAATCATGGCGATATAACGCGGCTCAAAGATATTCAGCGGCAAGGTACCGCCGGGCAGCAGCAAGACGCCCGTCAAGGGAAAGACCGGGAGCGTGCCAGGCAGATCTTTAAAATCGGGGTGAAATACAGAAACGTTCATCGTGTCACAACCGCCTTATTCTGGGCGATTAAATGGATCAACCCATGCGATAAACAAGGGCTAGACCGCAACCGGGCCGATGCTGCTTATCGCCATTACATACGGGGGTACCGCAAAAGCAAATTGCCTGTCGGACCGCCCCTTAACCGCTTCAAACCATATAGGTCGATTGACCTAAGAGAACAGGATCGCGGACAGCTTGCGACGATATTGTCCGGTGAGTGGATGGGTGGGGCCAAGGGTTTCAAAATATTTTAGCAGCTGGGTCCGGGCCGCGCCGTCTTCCCAATCACGATCAGCGGCAATGCTGGCCAGCAATGCATCCATGGCGGCGGCTTCTTCGCCCGCGGCAAAGGCGGCCACCGCATAGTCAATCTTGGTCTGCTGGTTATCACCATCGGCCTCCATGGCCTGCTGCAATTCGCCCAGGGGACCGGCATCAGCGGCTTGCGCCGTCACATCCAGGGCCGAGCGGGCGGCTTGAATATCGCCATCTTGGCTTAAGTTGGTCGGCACATCGTCCAGTAACGCGGTGGCGGCCTCAATCTCGCCCAGGGCAATCAACGCCCGGGCAGCACCAGCGATGGCTTTTGCGTGGGTCGGATTTTCACCCAAAACGCCGGCAAACAATTCATAAGCGTCACCGGCCTCCCCTTGATCCAAGGCCGCTTGGGCATCCTCAACCATTTGATCCAAGGGCAAGGCCGCGGGACCCGCGAGTTTGGCCAGCTTGCTAACAAATTCGCGGATTTGGCTTTCCGGCTGGGCGCCCATAAAAGCATCCACCGGGCGGCCTTCAAACAGGGCAAACACCGTGGGCAGTGACTGTACTTGCAGCATTTGGCACAGCTCTGGGTTTTGATCGGCATCGACCTTCACCAGCTTAATGGCGCCCCTGGCTTCGGTGACCACCTTTTCCAAAATGGGGGTCAGCTGCTTACAAGGCCCGCACCAGGATGCCCAGAAATCGAGCAAGACCGGTCGTTCCATCGAGGCTTTGATGACTTCGGCTTCAAAATTATTGATATCCGCATCCACGATATCGGGACCCTGACCGCCGCCCATGGCTGGCGCAGATCCCGTATCAGCCAACGGTGCGCCATCCTCGGTCACAATGGCACCGGCGCTTGATGGGGTCTGGGACGGGCCATGGGACTGCGAGGGGGCCTGAGAGGGGGATTGATCGCCCGGCGCTTTAGGCTGCTGGGAAGGATCACCAATAATGAAGGCCATGTTTTACTCTCGAAAAGTGACGCAAGCCCAGTAAGGCCCGCCTTTGTTTGTCTCAATTAGATTAAACAGATGGGTGTCCCCGCCCGTTCAACAAGCCCTTAAGCGGGCGTAACCTGGCGCTCGGGGATGGCCGTGATCACCGGTTCATGGCCTGTTTGTTTCAAAAACGCGAGCAAACCATCGGATGACACGCCGATCGTCTGGTCATTGACCAGGGGGTGGCAGTTTATGAGC
>JBCCBF010000156.1:0-6437 GCA_039814445.1 Pseudomonadota bacterium | reverse complement strand
CTCAGAAACCCAGCTGTATATGCCGTGGGCCATGATGTAATCAAAATATTCAAATTGCTTTTTGTTCAGATCACTGAAGCTGGCATCCGATAAGTGGACATTCTTTATGCCTAATTTCGCCGCTAAATTCTGGGCAATAACGACGTGCTCCGGCATAAAATCATTGGCTTCGAAATAAGCCTCAGGATGGCAAGCTGCCATCAAAATCGTCGTTAAACCAGTCCCACAACCAAGCTCAAAATAGCGAAATTCTTGGCTATCACGAACCGGTTGATGCAATTGAAAAAAGTGTGATCGATCAATGCTTACTGGCGAGAACTGCGCATAATAAGCTGTTGTATATTGGGTGTCTGCAGCGTATCCCTCAGCCCACGAGCCCATAAGAGCAACCTTTCATTAATATTATTAAACGCCGAGTTTTTGTCCTAGCGTACTCATACTACCGACAGCCAACAGACTTTTAATCACGACAAAGCTTACGGGGTTTTACCATTCATATATTGAAACATTATAGCCTTTCCGCATCACCGTATAGCAGGCCGAAGTAACGAAACGACGCGAGTTTACGATCAATGAATTCACGCGCCAGCACACGCATTGTGCTCTTGAGAGCCACCCCTTCAAGCCGTTGTCCTTCATTGCTAAGTACCTCGACGCTGTTTTGTTCACAATACTCAAGCGCCGTAGTCGCAAGCTTCTGCGCATCATCAAATATACCAGTACGATAGAACAAACAATCGGTCACGGTCACCGGGACCGTTGTGCGTGTGTAAGGTGATAAAAGAAACCTGATCCCTGGCTTTTTGTCGATAACCAGTTGGGAAAGCTGCTGATTTATACGATCATAATGGCTGAAATCAGGTGGGTGTTTTGTGAGCAAACCTATATAGTCGGCGCCTATTAAAATCATGAGGTCTTGCTGGGTAGCCTCAAGAGAGTGGCCACGACCGATACCGAACTCATAACACTCGTGAATGCTTTTGCCCCCTTGGGCCACAAACTCTAACAACGGACCATGTCGCTCTTCATGCAAAATGTTGCCGTAGTGCTTAACGGGCTCATCAAACTCCCAGCTTGCCTTATCCTTAAGCAGCATCAAAACGCATGTGGCGTGATGCTCATCTAGGTCATCCAAGCTCTCTCGATGCAGCTGATGATTATTTTTGCCGTATATGTCAGTTCGGAAAGTTTTATTCAGCGCCAAATCTTTAATCATTTCACGCTCAGCGTTGGTCTCTAAGCTATCCATGGCACCTTGGATTTCATCGTCCAACAACATATCCATATTATCGAGCAGGTTAATACTGCCACTATAGCTCAAACCGAGCTCTGCCATGTCCTCCATCACTTCTGAGACGTGAAGTGAACGCCAGCCCGTATTGGCATACTCATGCAGCAAGTATTTCAACTCAGTATCATGACGGATCAGTTGCTGGAGATGATGAGACGCTCTGCTTTTGGCTGATAAGAACCCTTTATTAAGATGAAATAACTGCTTTGTTTGTTGCAGTATTTTTGCTGATACATCTGGGGTATCAAAATCGCTAATTCGAGTGACAGCGAGCCGCAGCAACTCGACAATATTCTCAATTTCAGACCACCCTGCCTTGCAATTGTAGCTAAACGCAAAAACGCCGTTGGTAGCGAGGTTGGCATCAACAAACTGCCGTATTAATGATTTCTGGTACTCCATCACCCATGAGTACACGCCATGGCTAATAATATAGTCGAATGGTTCATAGTCTTGCGCCAGCAGTTGTTCAAAATCTGCCTCTAAAAATGTTAGGTTATTTAATCCTAATTGGTCTTTCAGCGCTTTAGCGCTAACGATGTGGGCTGGCAAAAGATCATTGGCAAAAAACTCAGCCTCAGGATAACAAGCCGCCAGAGTTATACTGGTTAAGCCATGGCCACAGCCCAACTCGCAATAGCGAAAATTCGCTGAGGTACTGACAGGCTTGAGGCGGTTCAGAAACCGCACCAGATCAAGATTTCTGGGGTCGTATTGGTTGTAAAACTCCGAGACATAATCAGTGCCCGTGAAATATCCATGAGCCCTATTGATCACGACATCACCCATTGCAACTTGGCGCTATTCTGATTGCTCATCACAAGAGTATCCAGGCCGCGAGGCCTAAAAAGCTGAAGAAGCCGGCAATATCAGTCACGGTGGTCAAAAACACAGAAGACGCCACGGCCGGGTCGGCACCAAAGCGGTCGAGGGCCAGGGGGATCAACACCCCGGACAAGCCGGCAACGGCCAGGGTGCCAATCATCGCTACTGCGATAACCCCCCCCAGCATCGGATCGCCAAACCACAAGGACGCCACAAGCCCGCTGACGATGGCAAAAATAAACCCATTGATACTGGCCACCAGGGTTTCTTTACCCATGACACGCCAGGCGTTGTTGGTGGATAATTCCTTCATGGCCAGGGCGCGGACCGCCACGGTTAGGGTCTGGGTACCGGCATTCCCCCCCATGCTTGCCACAATCGGCATCAGCACCGCCAAGGCGACCACCTGGTCAATCGTGTCAGCAAAAGCACCAATGACCAAGGACGCCAACACCGCCGTTAACAAGTTGACCGCCAGCCAAACAAACCGTGATTTCAAGGTCTTCCAGGTAGCCGAGTAAATATCACTCTCAGCCACACCGCTAAGTTTCAGCAAATCTTCCTCGGCCTCTTCATCGATCACATCCACCACATCATCAACCGTGATCACCCCCAACAAGCGGTTGCCTTCATCCACCACGGGGGCGGAGACCAAGGCATAGCGACGGAACACATCGGCCACCTCCTCCTGATCCATGGTGGCGGGAATGGGGTGGATGTCAGTTTGCTGAATGTCGGAGAGTTTACGCGACCGTTTGGCCCGCAATAGTCGGCTTAAATGTACTGCCCCCTCAACCCGGTGTAGGGGATCCACCACATAGACCACATAGAAATCTTTCGGCAGCTCATCGGCACTCGAGCGCATGTAATCAATGGTTTTACCCACGGTCCAAAATTGCGGCAGGGCCACCACCTCCCGTTGGATCAAGCGCCCTGCACTATCGTCAGGGAAGTTTAGGCCTTGTTCGACCTGAGTCCGGATCTGGGTGGACAGCTTCTCCAGGATCGCTTGCTGGCGATCCTCGTCGATATCCTCAATCAGCTCAATGGCATCATCGCTGTCGAGCGCTGTGATCGTCCGGGCGATATCATCGGCGGGAAGATACTCCACCAGCTCATCACGAACCGAGGGTCGCAGATGGACAAACACCTCAGCATCGATGTCAGGGGATAGGCAATCAACCAATTGCCGGCGGTGTTCGGGGTCAATCTGTTCAATAAGATCGGCCTCATCAGCGTCATGCATATCGCTGATGATCTCGCGGACCTCTTTGAACTCGCCGTCATCGAGCAGCTCAACAACCTTACCGACAGCATCGGCATCAAGGCCGTATTCCGCAACCTCCGCAACGTCATCCGCCTCGTCGGTTCGGGTGGATTTTGGGTCTTTGGTGTCAAGCTCGGCCATAGCCTTCGCCTCATATGATCGAAATGTGCTGGCCACAGGCCGGATCATCCCAAGGCCATCCAAGGCCATTGGGTTATCACCTCACGTGCCACCGGGCACACCGGCCCCAAACAACACCGGTTGATGCTCACCCATCACCCCATCCATCTGCTGGGCATCGACCGTGGCCAAGGCGGTGACATTCAGCACCGAACGCGCGGTCGCAGAGCTGGTCAGGATATGGGCTGGTTTATTGACTCCTAACAAAAGCGGCCCCACCGGTTGGGCGTCGCCTAAGCATTTCGCAATATTATACGCAATGTTCGCCGCATCAAGATTGGGCATAACCAGCAAGTTTGCCGTGCCCGATAAAGCGGAATTGGGGAAGACCGTCTTACGCAGTTCTTCTTGGATGGCGATATCGGCATGCATCTCGCCCTCAACCTCCAGGGTTGGTGCGAGCTTTTCTAACAATTGCCGGGCTTGCTGCATCTTGGTGACCGATGGCCCCTTGCGCGACCCAAAATTGGAATAGGACAACAGCGCCACTTTTGGATCGATACCAAACTGACGAACCGCTTCCGCGGCCTCGATGGTCATCTCTGCGATCTGTTCGGCGGTGGGATCCTCATTAATATGGGTATCGCACATAAAATAGGTGCCCGATGAGGTCACGAGCACGCTGAGTGCAGCTGGAATGGTCAGCCCCTCGCGCAAGCCAAGGACCGAAATCACATCACTAAGCCGGTGGCGGTAATTGCCTTTGACCCCACAGATCACGGCATCCGCTTCACCCTTATGCACCATCAAGGCGCCAATGACGGCGGTGCTGGTTCGTACCATTTCGCGGGCGCGCGCCGGGGTAATACCGCGGCGCTCATTCAACTTATGGTAAACGCTGGAATATTCCTGAAACCGCGGGTCATCTTCTGGGTCAACCAGCTCAAAATGCGTGCCCTCTTTAATCCTGAGGTTAAGCCGCTCAATCCGGCTTTCGACCACTTGCCGGCGACCAATCAGGATCGGGAAGGCCAAACCCTCATCACTCACCTGTTGGACCGCACGCAACACGCGCATGTCTTCCCCTTCGGAATAGGTGACGCGCTTGGGATCTTGCTTGGCCTTGGTGAACACGGGGGTCATCACCAGCCCAGACTTGAACATAAAACGGTTCAAGCGGTCTTCATACTGGGCCAGATCCTCAACCGGGCGGGTGGCCACACCACTGTCCATAGCCGCCTTTGCCACGGCCAAGGCAATACGCCCAACCAACCTTGGGTCAAAGGGTTTGGGGATCAGATAATCGGGCCCAAAGGCCATGGCATCATCACCATAGGCGGCGGCCACCGCCTCGCTTGCCTCCACCATGGCCAGATCGGCAATCGCTTCGACACAGGCGAGCTTCATGGCCTCGTTAATCTCGGTCGCGCCCACATCCAAAGCCCCGCGGAAGATAAACGGGAAGCACAGAACATTGTTCACCTGGTTCGGGAAATCGGTACGGCCGGTCGCCACATAGGCATCGTCACGGACTGCGCGCACCTCATCGGGCATAATTTCAGGCGTCGGGTTGGCCAACGCCATGATCAATGGCTTGGCGGCCATGGCCGCCACATGGTCAGCCTTTAACACCCGGGGGGCGGACACACCGAGGAAGACATCCGCCTCCACAATGGCCTCACCCAGGGTGCGATGGTCGATATCCCGGGCAAACCGCGCTTGCTTTTCATGCAGGCTATCCCGGCGATCGGCATGGAGCACCCCATCGATATCGGTGGCGATGATGTTCTCAAGCTTGATCCCCATATCCACCAGGAGGTTCAAACACGCAATTGCCGCCGCTCCGGCCCCAGAGGTCACTACCCGCACGGTGGACAAATCACGCTTAGTCAGCCGCGACCAGTTGAGAACGGCGGCGCTCACAATGATCGCTGTCCCATGTTGGTCATCATGGAAGACCGGTATCTTCATCCGCGCGCGCAGATGTTCTTCGATCACAAAGCATTCGGGGGCTTTGATGTCTTCGAGATTAATTGCGCCAAAGCTGGGTTCGAGGGCCGCCACGATATCGCAAAACTTATCTGGTTCACTGGCTGCCACTTCGATATCGATCGCGTCAATACCGGCGAATTTCTTGAATAAAACCGCCTTGCCTTCCATCACTGGTTTTGACGCCAAGGGCCCAATATTGCCAAGCCCCAGCACCGCCGTACCGTTGGTGATCACCGCCACCATATTACCGCGCGAGGTCACCTCGCTCGCGGCTTTCTCATCCTCCATGATCGCTTCACAAGCAGCAGCCACCCCGGGTGAATAGGCCAGGGCTAAATCGCTTTGGTTGCCTAAGGGCTTGGTCGGTTGCAAGGCAATCTTACCCGCGGGCTCAGCGCGGTGATAATCCAACGCGGCTTCTTTTAGTTTATCACCCATAGCTCTTCCCCAAAGCGCCGCTCGATGAACGCTGTATTTTGTGTCGCAACAAAGACTTGTGAAGTCAGATTAGGGAAAGGTTGTGCCCGGTTTCACGGCAAAATGAAACCCACATTCGGAAAGCTTCACACCTACCCCGGTGCGTACCCCTGTGCCTATACCGAGCCCTGCCTCAGCCGCACCCACACCAACAGCAAAAATCAATAACGATCAGGATGCGTGGCTGATGATTTGTACCAGTCAAAAATCATCTCACCGCCGTGAGTTTTATGGATAAGGCTTTGTGCCTTTACGAACATAAGAGCAAGCTTATACACTGACATTGTCATGAGTTTCCCCATCTAAAGCCCTCTTATTTCCATGCCGTTCTTACAGCAAGACCCTTGGCGAAAACAATTTTTCGCTCATCACCCCTGTCCCGATGACGTGCTAATCCCCACCAAGGACGGGGACGCCTACCGCCTAAACCCTGATCACAATTGGTGCTACAATAAATTGTTGATT
>JBCCBF010000276.1:0-3904 GCA_039814445.1 Pseudomonadota bacterium | reverse complement strand
CCACGATGTCATACACATCGATATCGCCCAACTCGTGATCAAAGATATGGCCGTAGGTGCCCGACAGAGAGGTCAGGATACGGGTGAACTGCATTTGCAGATAGCCATGCTGGTCATTGGCCGTGGCTGGCTGTGGACGACCGGCACGCGCCTCGTTCCAATCAAAACCCGGTAAACTCTCTAGATAGTTTTTGAGCTGGGACCGCACTTTATTCGACAGCTCATAGGTGCCGTGTTTGTCCAGATACAAATCAGTGATCTTGGACAGGTTTAGGAAGTCGCCAAGCGCATCAATGTTAAGCAATAACTTGCCGTCATCGCGCAGTTTACAAACCGCCATCATGACCGCGGTGAGCAATGAAATCGCACGGCCTTTCCACATGTCACCTTCTTTACCCGGGTCATCCATCAAGGAGACGAGCATCTCGGTCAGCGCCCCGGCAGACCCGCGCGCGAACGGGTTGAAGGTGTTACTTTCACCGCCGCCATCCGTATTACCGGTCATGAAGTTCAGGATAAGAACATCATCATCACGGCCGAAACGGCGGGATAGGGAATAGATTTTGCCCCAGAGGCTAGTATCACCCTTACCATCGCAATACAGAAAGCCCGAGCCCCAGCTCAGGGCATTCGATGACATAGAGACAAGAGTCTCGGTCTTACCAGAACCGGTGGTACCAAGGATCAGGAAGTGTGTACGCGCATCACTGTTGGAGAACCACAATTCATCGCGGTGATCGAGATCGGTGCCAAAATAAAGAATACCATCGGCTTTTTGCGCTTTACCCGTGCCTGGGTTCACATCATTCGGGTCAGGCAATCCGGTTTGCGCCGGTAATTTATAGGCGAGCTGCGTCGGCTGCTTATGCATGAAGTAGAAATAGCCACCACCGATGATCAAACAGATATCGGCCAGAGCTGGGAACATGATGCCAACGCCGGCCAGGGTGAACATCGTGAGCGCCGCCACTTCGGGCATTTTGGCGCCGTCGAAGAACATTTGCCCGAGTGTGCGCGTGTCTCGTAAGAAGGAGAGGGCGCTGTACTCGTGGCGTCTACTGTCGACGTATGGTGTTTTTCCCATGGTCAATCACAGCCTTGGTAAAGAGTGGCGTCGCAGGCGAAGTCTTAGATCGTCTATAATAGCCTGAAAACGGCCTGTTCCCAAGCATCGTTTGTGGCGTTTTTCACCGCTAATATGCCATGGGCCCCCAGCCATATTAAGGCGGAGGGCCCATGAGAGTAACGTTCAATGATGCGATGCCAATGGTCGCGGTCTTAACGATCCAGATCAAACAGCGGGTTTTCGTTGGGTTGGCCACCGGCGGGGGTCCGGTCGTCCAAACCAAACGCGCTTAAGCCACCGGGTTGTTGCGGCCGCTGTATACCAGCTGCGGGATCACCGGCGCTGCCGGGCTGGGCGGTGATCGCCCCTGGTGCTGGACCCGAAGGGAGCGCGCCATAGCCGCCACCAGCAGGGGCGGCGGCTGATTGGTTACCGCCGCCAAAACTGGTGGCCGGTAGAGAAGAGCCGCCCGCGGCAAAACCACCGGGGGTGCTGATCGCGGTCTCTGCTGCCAGCAGGTCTTCCGGATCAACCACGGCAAAATAAACTTCCATGGCGGCGATAATGCCTAATAGCACGAGTACCGCTGTCCATCGGGCATACCACCAGCCATCTTTCGGCTTCACCCCACCCAGAATCATGGCGGTCCGTGATAGGGCATCAGCGGCTGATTGCTCATCAGCATAGGTGGCGACAGCGTTATTCGGTTTTGCCCCATCAAGACCCACAAACAGGTTCCAGCCCGCATCACCCTTGGCCATGGTCATTTCCACATCGGCATCGGCGGGAAAACTACGCAGTGACGGGGTCTCCGCATCGGGAAACCATAGGGAGATACGCCCGTCTTTGCTGATGACCTCGGCTTTATCAGATTTTGCCACAGTACTTGCCCTTCTTATTTTCTGCTGCCAGACGATGAAATCTTAGCCATGGCGGCTAATGGATTAATCGATCGCCCTACGGGCAGCCAGCCCCTTCAAATGTAACGAAAAAGATCATAACGGATTTATGCTCAATTACCCAAAAACATCTTTGCCATATGGACATTATCACGGCCTAGTGATCATCACGCTGTGCCGCTAGGGCATCCTATCGCAGGTGATGCAGGGTTCAGGTTTGCTAACAAACGCACCTTGTTAGTGGCCGGCCAGATATTCTTCGAGGCCAAAGACAGCCTCATCCACATCGGGCTCTGGCATAGGGCGTCGGGTCACAATTTCTGCTCGCCAATGGGCAACGGCACCCGATGCTTCCACCAGGATCGTGGGCCGGCCCACAGCGTTTAAAACATACCACATGGCTCGATCTTCCAGTTTGAGCCACAAGAAGTCAGCCGAGGCGAGAACGCCACCATTAACCCGCGCCCAATCCAACATGGCCGCCATGGAGGTTTCCACCCAGGCATGCTGGCGGGCCACCTTGGTAGGCTCTGCCATCAGTTTGTTGTCATTCAGGGTCTTCATGACCATTTTGGTCAGTTTGGCGTCTTTTTTCAGGGTCTTTTCAGCGCTGCCATAGGAGGCGGCACCGCGCGCTAAACGGGTTAAAACCTCTTCGCTTTCGCTGTTCTTTTTATTGCCACGCAAGACCAGGGCGGCAACGATCGCTTGAAGGTAGGGCGGCAGTTCTGTGACCTCAGTCCAGGGGCGGCGCAGCTGTCGGGTGAAAGCGGCACGGGCGCTCTCCCGATCCGGGGCGTTGTCTTCGATCTCAATCCCATGGCGTTCGGCCCATTCTTCGGGCTCTAGGGCCTCTAACCACTGCCCCTCTTTGTCATGGAGCGGGTCATTTTTCACAATCGGGGTGATCGATGGCCAGCGCTTGGCTTGATAGCTAATGAGTGTGGTCAGGGAATGGCTGCGACGAAGCACTGATTTTGGGTATTTGAATACCATGTACCAGGCGATAACCAGCAAGATAGGGGCGGCACCCCAGCGTATGTAATTGCCCACATACACCGAGAGCTGGGTGATATCAGACCATTTGTATTGATCGGGTGGAATCGCCATCATTTGCTGGCGCTCATTGGCCAATTGCTGGGCTTGTTCTGCCAGAGAAGAGGAAACAAGCCCGCCGATGGCGAACACTTGGGTGGTGATCCACATCTCAATATTGCGCAGTTGCAAGATCGTGTAATGGATGCCCTCAGCATTCGACTTGTAGATCAGATAGATAATGACCCCGATGAACATCGCGCCCAACGCGATGCCAAATGTTGGATCTTGCTGGTTTCCACCACCACCACCACCGCCACCTTGGCTCATGGGTTTCTCGCCTTCTGCTTTTTAATCAGTTACACCAAAGGGTTATACGTCAATGTCTAGTTCATCCAACATAAGCTATTAACATATCATTCAAAATAATTGTATGAAACCGTTTGCGGCATATTAGACTAAGGTGAAATGAACAAACGTGAGTTTTATCTGATCGTAAGCCATCACATTGCTCGCAGGAGATAATCAATGAATTTCAATTCAGCTTCTATGTTTTTTCAGGGCGTTGCCTTCGCAGCGTTAACCTCCACCGTACCGCTTGCGGTGATGTCTTGGCCCGCGCTTGCACAAAATAACAACGAAGAAATGCAGTCTCGGGTGGATGAGTTGCAATACCGCCGTTTTGAGCGAACCAGCTGTGGTGTTCGGAAAGTTGATTATTCAATCGTCATGACCACGACATTTGAAATATCAAAAGCTGATTTGGATAAAGTCTCCTCATTTTCGATCTCTTACACGGATGCTAATGGGGACGAAGGCTTTTCTGATGTCAATATCCCGCTCTTGCGCTCAGATGGTGAGATCAGCGTTGATTACTCTGACTACGATAATGTCCAAAACATTG